>JAGOQT010000072.1 GCA_018007255.1 Phycisphaerae bacterium
CCACATGGAAGGTCACGTGGTCCGCACCCGCCTCGACGAAGGCATCCAGGTATCGGGCCGGGTCGCTGATCATCAGGTGGGTGTCAAAGACCAAGCGGCTGACCCGACGCAGCTTGGCGATGACCGGCGGGCCTATGGTGATATTGGGCACGAAGTGCCCGTCCATGACGTCCAGGTGCACGATGCTCAGGCCCGCCGACTCGATCAAGGCGATCTCGTCTGCCAGCCGGGCGAAATCCGCACTTAAGATGGAGGGGCAGATCTGGATCGTGCCGGGCGCGGGCAGTCGCCGCCCCGATGCGGGCTGGCTACGACGACCGCTCATCCAGGATCTCGATGCACTTGAAGGCCTTGCCCTCCAGGAACTCCAGGGAGGCCCCGCCGCCGGTGGAGATGTGGCTGATCCGGTCCTCCAGACCCAGCTTCTGCACGGCGCTGGCGCTGTCGCCGCCGCCGATGATGCTGTTTGCGCCTTCGTCCGTGACCTTCGCCACGGCGAGGGCCACGGCCTTGGTGCCTGCGTCAAAGGGCTCGATCTCGAAGACCCCCATGGGCCCGTTCCACACCACGGTCTTTGCGCCCTGGAGCCTGTCCGCAAAGAGCTTGCGGGTCTTGGGTCCGATGTCCACGCCAATCCACTCGTCCGGGATGTCCTCGCCCACGGTCTTGTACCCCACGCCCGCGCGGACCTCCTTGACCGCCACCGAATCGACGGGAAGGACCACCTCGCGGCCCTTGTCCTTGGCCAGATCCAGGAGTTGACTGGCCTTGTCCAGGAAGTCGTCCTCGCAGCGGCTCTTGCCGATGGCCTTGCCCTGGGCCTTGAGGAAGGTGTACGCCATAGCCCCGCCCACGAGGATGCGATCGACCTTGTCGAGGAGGTTCTCGATCACGCCGATCTTGTCGGAGACCTTGGCCCCGCCCAGGATGGCCACGAACGGACGAACCGGGTCCTTCAGGGCCCCGCCCAGGTACCGCAACTCCTTCTCCACCAGAAGGCCGATCACACGGGGCTTGCCCTTCATGCACTGGGGGACGGTGTACATCGAGGCGTTGTCCCGATGCGCGGTCCCAAAGGCGTCGTTGACATACACGTCGGCCATGTCCGCCATCTGTTTGGCAAAGGCGTCCTTGGATTGACGGAGCTGCTGATCCTCCTTGGCGGCCTTGTCCTTGATGGTCTCCTCCTTGTGGAACCGGACGTTCTCCAGGAGGAGCACTTGGCCGGCCTTGAGGGCTGCGGCCTTGGCCTTGGCCCCCGCACCCACGCAGCGATCCGAAAACAGCACGGGCTTGCCCAGGAGCTCCGAAAGCCGCTGGGCCACAGGCTTGAGGGTGTACGCCGGATCGGGCTTGCCCTCCGGCCGGCCGAGGTGGCTGGCCAGGATCAGGGCCCCGCCGCGATCCAGGATGGCCTGGATGGTCGGCAGGGCCTTGACGATCCGGTCGTCGCTGGTGATCCGCCCTTGGGGGTCCAGCGGGACATTGAAGTCGCACCGCATGAAGACCTTCTTGCCCTTGACTTCGATCTCTGCAACCGTCTTCTTTGCCATAACCCGGCCCCTATTCAAGGGTTGTTCTGTCCTGGAATCTGTACCCGCCCCTACAGCTTGGCCAGCCGCTCGATGAGGTCCGCACTGCGCTGGGAATAGCCCCACTCGTTGTCGTACCACATGGTGACCTTGACCATATCCCCGTCCAGAACGGTGGTGTTCGTGGAGTCGAAGATCGAGCTGGCCGGGTTGCCGACGATGTCGGAGGACACGATCGGATCGGTCACGTACTCGATGATCCCCTTCATGGGCCCCTCGGCAGCGGCCTTCATCACCTTGTTGATCTCCTCGATCGTGGTCTTCCTGGCCGCCAGGAAGGTCAGGTCCGTGATCGAGCCCGTGGGCACCGGAACGCGCAGGGCGTACCCGTCCAACTTGCCCTTGAGGGCCGGGATCACCTCGCCGAGGGCCTTGGCCGCGCCCGTCGTCGAGGGGACCGTGTTGATCGCCGCGGCCCGGCCACGGCGCTTGTTCTTGTAGGGCATGTCCAGGATCGCCTGGTCGTTCGTGTAGGCGTGCACCGTGGTCATCAGGCCCTTGACGATCCCGATCTTCTCGTGCAGGACCTTGCAGGCGGGGGCCAGGGAGTTGGTCGTGCAGGAGGCGTTGGAGACGCACTTCATGGACGGCTTGAGCAGGTCGTCGTTGACGCCCAACACGATGGTCGCGTCCGGCTTGTCCTTGGCCGGGGCCGAGAGCAGGACCCTCTTGGCGCCCGCCTGGAGGTGGGTGTCGTAGCCGGGCTTGCCGTCCGCGGCCCGCGAGGTGAACTTGCCCGTGGACTCCATGACCACGTCCACACCCATCTTGCCCCAGGGAAGCTTGGCGGGGTCCTTCTCGTTGAGGATGGGGATCTCGCGCCCGTCGATCACGATGGAGCTGCCCTTGACCTTCACCTCACCCTGGAATCGACCCTGTGTGGAGTCGTACTTGAACATGTACGCGAGCATGTCCGCGTCGAACAGGTCGTTGATCGCCATGACCTCGAAGTGTTTGGGCTTCTGGGCCATGACCCGCACCACCAGTCGACCGATACGGCCAAAGCCGTTGATTCCTACCTTGGTTGCCATGTGCATGTCTCCTTCTAAGTGTCCAAGCGTCTTCACGGATTCCACATTGACCCTGATCCCGCCTCCACCTGGATCAGCGGATGCGTGGAGGGAGACTGTACAGGGGCCTCCCCCCCTTGTCAAGGCCTTCTCGGCCGGCCCCAGGGGGGCCGGTGGGCCGGCGACGCACCGGTGCGGCCCGCGCCCTAGCCCTAGCCGAGTCCGCCGTAGAACTCCTCCACGACCCGGCGAAAGCTGTCCTCGCCGACCCGGATGATGCCCATCTCTCGGCGGGCGTTCTCCTCCGAGTCGCTGGCGTGCGCGGCATTGACCATGACGCTCTCGCCGAACTCGCGGCGGATGGAGCCCACGGGGGCCTTGGAGGGGTCGGTGGGTCCCAGCACATCCCGGATCTTCTTCACGGCGTCCACGCCCTCGTAGACCAGGGCGATGCACTTCTCCGTGCCCGGCCGGTTGATCTCGGAGGCCGGGCACTCGCTCGGCGTACGCCCGGACATGAACCGGATGATGCTCGCAAACTGGCTGTCTCCGAACAGGGGCCCCAGCATCTCCCCCAGCTGCCTCTCCTGCTCCTCGGGAATGGAGATCTCCAGGGCCGTCTCCAGGGCGTCCTTGGCCTTGGAGCCCACCACTCGCTTGAGCTTGGTGCGGAGCACCTCCCGCACGACTCCATAGAACTCCAAGGCCTGGGCGCAGCTCATGCGCACGATCCGGATCCCCACGATGAACAGGCCCGTCTTGGAGAAGAAGTCGATCATGTTGCCCGGCCGGCCCGTGGGGAATCGGAAGTTGTCGGGCTTGATCAGGACGAGCGTGCGCTGGGGGACCTCGCCCTGCCCGTAGTCGATCACGTTCTCGAGCACCCCGCCGTCCGTGTCCGAATACCGCGCCCACAGCTTCAGCTTCTCCTGGGCCTCGGCGGGCGTCGGGGCCGCCAGCACGGCGGGCTCGAAGTAGCGAACCTCGCCGTCGCTGTCGAGGATCAGATCCCCGTACGTGTCCCGGATCGTCTCGCCGCCGTGTCGTCCCGGACGGAAGCTGCCCACCACAGCACGGGTCTTGCGCACCGCGTCCTCGCCCTTGAACACCAGCATCATGACCCGCTGTCGACGACCCGTCTTGGGGTCGGGGGCCAGGTGGGTCCGGATGTACTGGTAGATCAGTCCCTGGATCCGCTTGTCCTGCGGTTCCTGGTCCGAGATCGTCTTGTCGGCATAGCGATCCACCAGCTCGCTGCTGGGGCCGAACATCCGTGCGGCAGCCAGGTCCAGTCCGGTCCGGGTGATCAGGCGGCTCAGGATGCCGCCCGTCCTGGACTTGTGCAGGGAGTAGGGGGTGACAATGACGTACGCAAGCTCTTCGGACATACCGAAAACCTCGATTTCTGGGGCGTCTCCACAGCCTTGCGCGTACCCTTCGACAAGAGAGGATCCCGCCGCGCGAGAGGCCGCGGACCCGCACACGGCCCCGATGCTCGCCCATCTTAAGGTCCGGCCGCTGGAGCGGTCAACTGCAAACCCGCCCCCGTGCCCGCAGGGTCCTCCCCAGGCCCGCACGGCCCTTGACCCCACGAAGGGGGCTCGTTACCCTCTTCCGTAAGGAGACCTTGGGCAGGTCGGGCTGGGGCACGTGCCCCAGCCCGTGCCCGGAAACGGACTCACGGTGACCTCATGGGCTTCCCACAGACTCGACTCAGGCGGCTGCGAGGCAGCCCCACCATGCGGAGGCTCGTACGTCAGACGACCCTGACGGTCGACGACCTCGTCTATCCTCTGTTCATCCGACAGGGCCGCGGGGTCAAGGACCCCATCCCCTCCATGGCGGGGTGCTTCCACCTCTCCCCGGACAGGGTGGCCGAAGAGGCGAATGAGATCGCCCGTCTGGGCATCCCCGCGGTCCTCCTGTTCGGCCTGCCCGAACACAAGGACCCCACAGGGTCCGAGGCCTGGTCCGAACAGGGCGCGGTCCAGGAGGCCGTGGCCCGGATCAAGGAGGCCGCACCGGACCTGGTCGTGGTCACGGACGTGTGCCTGTGTGCGTACACGGACCACGGCCACTGCGGGGTCCTCCGGGCAGGCAGGATCGACAACGACGCCACGTGCGACCTGCTGGCCAAGGTCGCCCTGTCCCATGCCCAGGCCGGCGCGGACGTGGTCGCGCCCTCGGACATGATGGACGGCCGCGTGTCGGTCATGCGCCAGGCCCTGGACCGCAACGGGTTCCAGGACGTGTGCCTGATGGCCTATGCCGCCAAGTTCGCCTCGGCGTTCTACGGGCCGTTTCGAGAGGCCGCGGACTCGGCCCCCGCGTTTGGGGACCGCAAGACCTACCAGATGGACCCGGCCAACTCCGATCAGGCCCTGGCCGAGATCGCCCTGGACATCGAAGAGGGGGCGGACATCGTGATGGTCAAGCCGGCCTCGTGTTTCCTGGACGTGATCTGGCGGGCGAAACAGCGGTTCGACTGCCCGATCGCCGCGTACAACGTCAGCGGCGAGTACATGATGGTCCACGCGGCTGCCCAGGCCGGCCTGCTCGACCTCCGGGCCGCGATGCAGGAGATGTGCACCTCGATCAAGCGGGCCGGGGCCGACATCCTCATCACCTACTTCGCCAAGGACCTGGCCAGGACACTCAAGGGCTAGGACGAACGCGCCCGCACAGCAAGGTCCCTTGGATGAGAGGCCCGACGGCAGGTCGGGCCCTTTCCATTTTCCTGTCAGCCCGAGCCAGGCCCGTGAGTCTAATGGGGCAGACATGACCAGGACGACAGATGGGCAGGGTCAGGGGGAAGAGACCGGCCGACTGGACTCCGCGTCGTTCGCGGGCGTGGTCGAGCGGTACTCCGCAGACGTAGCCTGCCTCGCCAACCGGATCCTGGGCTGGCCTGGAGACGTGGACGACGTGGTCCAGGAGGTCTTCCTGGCCGCGTATCTGAACCTCAAGGGATTCCGCGGCCAGTGCCAGGTCAGGACGTGGCTCTTTACCATCACACTGAACAAGTGCCGCACCCATCTGCGGAGGCAGCGCATGCACCTGAAGGCCCTGTTTGGGATCGCGGAGCAGACCCCGGCCCCGACCGGGGCAGGACAGGACGATGAGGTCCTCCAACAGGTCCGCAGGGCATTGGAGCAGCTGCCCGGGCGATATCGGGAGCCTGTGGTGCTGTGGTACCTCCAGGGACTCCCGGCAGATCAGATCTGCCAGGTCCTGGGCATCAGGAGGAACACACTGCACGTAAGGTTGGCCAGGGCCAGGCAGCAGCTCAGGGGCCTCCTGGCCGGCATCGAGGACGAGCCATGAACGACGACAGACTCAGACAGGTCCTTCAAGAGGCGGACCGATCGGCCGGCCCGCCCAGACACACGGCCGTGGACGTGCCTGCGATGGAACACAGGGCAGGCGTGAGGAGGCGGACCTGGAGGATCGGCTGGGGGGCCGTGGCTGCTGCTGCGGCCGTGGGTCTCTGCATGTGGTTGGGTCAACTGCCGCAAGGCACGCCTGCCCCTGCGACCGATGCCCAGAGGATCGCCCAACTGGAGGCCGAGGTCAGACAGCTCCGGGCCAGCACGGATCGCACCCTTGCCCTTGTCCAGGGGCTTGCCCGGGAGAGAGACAGGGACCGGCGGATCGCTGCGATGAAGAACGAGCTGGCCAGCATCCCCGACCCCATGGATCAGGTCAGGCAGCAGGTCAGCCAGGCAGCAGAGTACATGGTTCGAGACGGAGATCGGATCTGGCAGGAACGACGCCAACGGGCGACCGCCATCGCCCGGTACCAGCGGGTGATCGAACTCTTCCCGGACAGCGAATGGGCCGCAGTGGCCAGACAGAGACTCTCACAGATCACTGGAACGAAGTCTGAAGGAGAAAGCATATGAACATGGCCAAGGCGTTGTGCATGGTTTTCGTGGTGCTCCTGGCAGGTTCAGGAATGGGGCAAGAGGCGCCCAAACCGCTTGTCTCAGTGATGCGGGAAGAGGCACCCAAACGACTTGTACGGACCACCTGTCTAGTCAAGGTGGCCCAGGGTCAAGAAGAGATGACGAGCGTGGTGGGGTCTCTGGCCGGCACAACAACCGTGGCCGGCAAGGCAGCCAAAGACGTCCTCGGATTGAACGGAGGCCCGCAGGTTGACAGCGACATTGTGGGCACGGGCGTGATCCGGTTGTCCACGGAGCTTCTATCAGAGGTCTTGGCCAAGGCCGATGCCTTCTGGAAGGCCGTGGGCGTCAACCTCCACAAGGCCATGGTACAAGTCTACAGAGAGGAGGTAGATCAGATCCGGACGCAGATCGATCAGGCAGAGAGTCAGAAGATGGAGGCCCTGGCCAAGCTCCAGGGGCCATCCATTGAGAATCCCCGCACCCGGGCCACACAGGAACAACTCAGCCAGGAGGCAGATCTGTCTGCGTTCAAGCCCGAGACGTACCTGGTTGAGGCTATCGAGCAGCTACGCAATGCAGTGAAACCGCCCCTTCGCCTTGTGGTTCTGTGGAGCGACCTGGAGGAGGCGGGGATGGATAGATCCATACCGATCGGGATGGATGGGGTCAATCCGGTGCGACTGGAGACGGCCTTGAAGCTCCTGGTCAAGTCGGTCGGCAGTTCCTTCGATCTCGACTACATCATCAACGATGGAGTGGTCACGATCGCCACCCGGCAGACCCTCGGGTCCTTGAATGGGGGCAAGTCCACGGATCTGGACGGAGGGCTGTCCACGGGTCAACTGACGGCCAAGAGGCTAGGTCTGATCGGCGCGATGGAGTCGTCCGAGACGGACCTGGCCTCCCTCCAGGCCCGCAGACTGGCCATCGAGCAGCAGATCGCCGAGTTGAACCAGAGGATCAGTGAGAGGGTCGCCGGTGATCCATTGCTCCGCGACCTCCAGAAACTGGTGGAGATACAGAGCGAGGTCGAACAGAACGCCAAGCGGATGGTGGAACTGGGCAAGGCCGATTCTCAACACTTGGGAGAGGTCCTCGAGGGGGTGGTCAAGGCCAAGGTCGAGATGGCCAGGCAGAGGGAGGCCGTGGCTCAGGCCGCAGGTGGAGAGCTGCTGACCAAGTACCATTCGGAGCTGTCCGAGATCTCGGTCCGTCAGGCAGAGATGGAGGCCCAACTGGGCGTGGTCCGCGACCAGCTTAGGAAGGTAGAGGCCCAACTGGCCCAGGCCGCGACCACGATGCCGCAGAGGATCGAACGCGACCTGGCCATGAAGTCGCTGAGGCAGGCAGAGGAGCGAATCCAGGATCTCAGACAGCGTCTGGCGAGTCTCCAGGCGCCCACGATCACGATCATCGGGGCAGGGGACTGACCGTCTCGATCGCCTGAGACCTCTGACTAGCCCGCGTTTCTCACGAGGCTTCGGACGGTCGGGGCGGAAGTGAGGCTGTGGACTTGAGTTTGTGCGATTGAGAGGCAGACGCACCTGGGACAGGTTGTTCTGAGCGCGGCATGTTGGCCGGATGCAAGGCCGCAGGTCTCGTTTGCCCGGAGGCGTACCCAGGGCGGTACGTCGAGGACAAACGGGACCGAGAACGCGGCAGCCGGACAACAGGACCGCTCAGAACCGAAGGCTTGTGGGAAATGCGGGCTAAAGACCGGACGTGGCAGACGGATCCACAAGGGCTGCAGAGTCAAATGCCACCTTGACCGTCTGGGGCGAGTCCGTGGCCAGGAACAGGCCGGCCTTCATGGCCGGGATGTGGGCCGCATCCACGCTGTGCACGGCTGTCCACACGTCGCCGGTCCGTTGCTCGAACCAGAGCTTGTCGGATTCGCGGCGGATCCGCATTTCGGCCTGCGAGGCGTCCCAGGCCGTGCCCTGAAGCAGGGTGGATGAGCCCGCGGCCGTGACCCGCCGCACAGAGAGCCGGGCCCCGTCTTCGATGCCCAAGGCATACCGGACCGGGCTGGGGCCCTCGATCACCTCCACCAGGGCGCCCGCCATGAAGTCGCCGAAGACCTGACCTCGCAGGCTCACCCGGGCGGAGAAGGCCCAGTCGGTGAGGGTCGGCACACGTCGCCAGACCCAAGGATACTCCGGAGTCGATGCTGCCAGCGCATAGGCCTGGGCATCCCACACGTGCAGGACCAGGTGGCCCGGGACCTCGGCCAGGGAGTGGTACGGACCCATGCAGTAGTTCTGGCGGAGGTCGAGGTTCTCCAAGGTCCAGAACGGCTCCAGGCCCGGTCCCTCGAACGTGCTGAGGCCGTCGGGTGCGCACACCGCAGCCTCACGGTGGATCGTCGCGGATCCGCCCCCCGCATCCTGGCCTGTGATCGTGAAGGTATAGAGGTCCGGACGAGAGAAACGGGCCGTGGCCACGTCCCCCCCTGAGTCCAGGTCTGCGTCCGAGGGCGTCACGGACCAGGCCAGCGACAGCGGAGGCCCGTCCGGATCCCAGCTCTCCGATGCCCGCAGCACCAGGGGGTCGAACACGGACACCTGCCAGGACGCCGGCGTAGCTGTGAGGGCCATGACCGGCGGGGCATTGCCCGTCTTGTTCACCCTGATCGTATCCTGGTGCAGGATCGCGCCGTCCTCGCTGACCCCATTGACCGTGAGGAGGTTGGCCCCACCGGCCAGGACGATCCCCGTGAGGGTCCAGGCGGTCTCGCTGGTCCACGCAGACTGGGCCTCGGGGTGGCCCTCGGCCTCGACCTTGAAGACCCGCAACGGGGCTGTTCCGGACAGGGACTGGGTCTGGCCTGAGGTGGTGATCGTGTTTCCGCTGTTGGTCGTGATCGCAAACGTGAGGTTGCGGCTGTTCCCGAGGAAGTTGTTGGCCGGCGTCTCGCGGGACTGGAACCAGTTCTTGTAGGCCGTGCTGACGGTGTACTGCGTACTGGCGTCCTCCTCGGCCTGGAGCCAGGCAGAGACCAGGGCCGAGTCGCGGGTGTAGTCCTCCACAAGGGTAGCCAGGAAGTGCTTGAAGAGGCGGAGGTTGTAGGGCTGCTCGATGTAGGGCCGGATCCCCTTCATGCCCTCGCTGGCGCCGTTGTAGAAGGCGGAGTTGCGATATCCGCTCTGGAAGGCCAGGTCGCTGTCCCAGTGGAAGAACATGAACACGCCGTCCGTGGGGCGGCGATAGAAGTAGCTGTTCTTGCCCCGGTTCATGGAGAAGGAGTCCCAGTCCCCGATGTAGCCCCGGATCGCCCAGATCTTCATGGTGGCCACGGGATCGATCAGACGCTCGATCTCCGACTGGGTATAGGTCCCGGAGACCTTCTTGAAGAAGCTGACCAAGGCAGAGTAGTCGTCCTCGTTCTCCCGGGTCCGCTTCATCCACTCGCTCCTGTAGCGTCCGGGGTTGTCCGTGCCCTTGTAGACCCAGCTTGCGCTCAGGCTCGGCTGGCTCCAACTGTCCGTGAACCACCACTCGTCGTCGATGCGGTAGAGCTCGCCCTGGCTGCCGTCCTCGAACACCCGGTTCAGGAAGTCATTGGCCACCGGCTCGACCTCCTCGCGGACCATGGCCCCGCCCGCGTTGACCTTGGCCAGGATGAACTCATTCTCGTTGACGGGATACCCCATCCGGTAGAGCCAATACCGGGTCAGCCGGTCGCTGTGAAGGCCCACGGCCCCCCCGGGGGTGTAGTCGTAGACCAGCTTCTCCTTGCCCCGGAAGAGGTTGTCCTGGGGCAGATGGAACTTGCCCCGTGTGGCACTCTGCACGCGGACCCAGGGACTGCCGCTGGGCCGGATCGTGCACCCGTGGTAGACGTCTCTCTCATGGACGATGAGGGTCATGTTGAAGTAGTGGTTGGAGAGCCTTGGGAAGGCATACCCATAGACCGGCGTGGGGCTGTTTCCGCTCTCCATGACCCGGATATCCACGGCGGAGACCACGAACCGCATGCGCCGCAGGTCGCCCGCGGGCATGGGGTTGTCCACCACGAGCAGGACGGGCCGATCCCCCCCTCCCTTGGGCAGCTCGCTGACCTCTGCGCCGGCGATGGCCACCACGTAGAACTGCACGACTTGTGCACGGTTCGTGTATTCGGTGAGGGTAGCCGTGTAGGTCCCGTCGCCGGCCGCCTCGTCGCCGCCTGTGCGTCCGTCATCGACCATGGGCTTGCTCGCCCACTTGCCGTTGCCGTCCCGGTTGTCCAGTCGGTGGAAGAGCAGGACCTGGGGCGATGCGGTCTCGGACCGGACCCGGACCGTCACCTGCACGGCCTGGCCCGGGGCAGGGACCGCGGGCCAGTGGGCCAGGTTGTCCAGTTGCGGGGCAGGCGCGTCCAAGAGGCGGGAGTTCGGGGCCCCCGGGGTGCCGAGGTCGCCAGGCACGGGCAGAGAGACGCTCGTGGCGATGCTGTGGTCCCAGGTCTGAACAATGAGTCGGGAGGCCCCCCAGACCCAGCGGGCCTCGAAGCTGACCTCGTAGGTCTGGTTGGGCTGCAGGCCCGTGGCATCGATCTCCACGCGATTGGCCCGGTTGTCGCCGTGCCCGTCCGCGATCAGGTGCAGGTCGGGGCCCTCCATGAAGCTGGCATAGTGCGTACCCTGGGCCAGCCAGCCGTTCGCGCTGCTGCCCGTGGTAGACATGCGATTGCCGTTCAGGATCAAGTTGGGCCCTGTCCCTTTCTGTCGCAACTGGATATTCCGCAGCACCACATGGCTGTCGCCGACCAGGTGCAGGTGCAGCTCCTTGTAGTCCGTGGCTGACCCGGTCGGATTCAGGTTTCGATAGACGTCCGAGTACCGGAACTGCACAAAGGGGGCCTTGTCCGATTCCTTGCTGTCCGCCCATGCAGAGGCCAGGCCGTTGTCCATCCACGGGTGCATCAGCTCCATGCTGCTGCCGTCGCCGTGGGCCAGGTTGGGCCAGTTGCCGCCCGGCAGGTAGTCCACCTCGTCGGCCAGATTGCCCCACGAGTCCACCAGCCGGATCCGCTCGCCCTGGTTGCTCAGCTTGCCGTCGAAGTTGCCCACGACCGGGATGGGCCCATACACGGACCGCATCCACTCCGCATCCGCGGCCACGACCAGGTAGCCGTACGCCGGGATCGTGGTCCCGGGGCCAAACAGGAAGTCGATCCCGTCTGCGAACCGCCAACCGGACAGGTCCACGGGGCGGGCACCCCGGTTGTAGAGCTCGATGAACTCACCGGACGGCTCGTTGGAGGGCGGGTCGTACAGGACCTCGTTGATCACGACGTCCGTGCTCCTGGCCGGGTCGTTGGCCGCGTCCCGGGTGCCGGCGGCCGACGCATACCACTCGTTCGTCCCCTGTGGAAAGGCCTGAAGGGAGTCCCCCATCGGAGATCGCGTGAAGACCCGTGCACACAGGACCGTGTTGGAGGCATTGGTCAGGAAGAGCGAGACCCTGGCGCCCGACACAGGGAATCCGAAGGTCCGGTTCACGAGGCCCCCGGGAGGCACACTGCCGTGCAGAGGGACCCTGTCCGACAGGTCGGGCCTGGACGACAGGAACAGGCCCTCCAGAGACGCCTCCTCGTTGCCGCTGTTGTAGAACTCGACCCAGTCCACCTGGTTGGAGAAGCCGAAGTGGACCTCGTTCAGGTGCAGCCTGGCCGCGAGATCGGCCTGGCTGGTGTTCTCCGCGCCCGGGGTCGGCTCCGTGAACAGGAACCAGGAGTCGCCGCCCAGGGGCTTGCGCCCCAGGGAACGCCCATCCCACGGCACGCCCGCCCGGATGGCCTGGAGCACGGTCCGCCCGTCCGGGGCCGTAAGGACCACGGACAGCGGGTCGGAGAGGGCCAGGCCCGACTCCGAGAAGCCGACCCAGGCCAGTCCGCCTGGGGGCACGAGGATATCCTCGGTGATCCGGCCCTGCACCTGGGCCGGGTCGTTCGACAGGTAGTGGTCGCGGAGGTTCACCGGGTCGGTCCCGGCGTTGTAGATCTCGACGAACCCGCTCCCCGCGGGACCGGGCAAGACCTCGTTGATCACCAGGCTCGGCTGACCGGCGGGCACCGAGATCCGCAGCCGTGCCCCGAACACCACATCCGAGCTGGTGCGGTTCAGTTGATGGACCTCCACAGCCAGCACATTGATCCCGCTGACCAGGGCCGAGCCGCTGGCCACGATGGCGTCCAGCTCCTCGGTTGCGTCGCCGACCGTGCGATTGGACACAGTCGTGAAACTCACCGCCCCTGCCGCCAGGCCGGACCTGCCGATCTCCTGACCGTTGAGGTAGTACACCGCGCCGTCGTCCAGGATCTGGTCGATCCGGATGGTCACCCCTGCGACCGGCCCGTTGTAGGTGAAGCGGGTCCTGAAGTAGAAGGTCAACTGATCCAGGTCGGCCAGCGGGGTCCGAATCCCGGGCCCGGGCAAGGTGGCCGTCTCGAAGCCCAGCAGACCCGGACCCTGGGGCCATGCGGTGTCGTCAAAGGCCGGCTCCAGCCAGGCCGTGCCCAGATCGACGCCCTGATCGTGGTAGGTCCACGTGTCACCGTAGTCCACAAAGGTCACCCCTGCACTGAGGTCCACCTCCGGGCTGGCCACAGGGGTCTCTGCCTCGGACACCTCCTCTGTGCCGGGCGTGCCGCCAGGCCTGCTGCCGGCGGTCCAGTTTCGCCAATCGTCGACCTGTCTGTCGGGATCCCTGAGCACCAGGGTGTGGCCGGCCCCGTCCGCTGCAGCGGGCCACGGGTCTCGGTCGTCGTACTCGAGCGTGCAGACCACCGTCCCGTTCCTGTCTTGGAGCGTGATCCGCTCCCCGCCGTTGTCCAGGTTGCCGGTCCACGGTCCGTACACGCGGACCGCGGGCGGCATGGCATAGGCCTCGCGGAGTAGGGTCTCGTCCACCCCGCACAAGACGATCCGCTCGAACGGGTTCAAGAACGTCCGACCTGGGTCCTCAGGAGAGAATGGGGGAAACACGTAATCGACGCCGCTGGAGAGCTTCCATTCCGCAATGTCCATGGGCGTGGCGGTGTTGTTGCAGACCTCGATGTACTCGGGCAGTGTCCCGTTCGGGTGGTACATGACCTCACTGAACAGGACCTGCTCGGCGTGAACATCGGGAACCCCGATGGCCACGCCAATGACAATTGAGAGAATCCAGGTAGAAGTCTTCATCACCATATCCTAGATAC
>JAGOQT010000416.1 GCA_018007255.1 Phycisphaerae bacterium
AGGCAGTCCAGCGGGAACTGAGCGCTCGCAACCAGTGGATCTCGGCCCAGGAGCAGCTCAAGAGCCGCCTGGACGCCATGAAGAACACCCTGGGACTCCCGACCGACGCCCTGATCGAGCTCGACCCGAACGACCTCACACAGCTTCGAGGCCGCGCAGAGGAGATGCTGGAGAGGTTGCGGTCCGCCCCGGCGCAGAGCGACGCGAATGATACGGCCCCTCAGGCCGACGCCCCGGTGGAGCTGGTCCCCGCCAATTACGAGGACGCGGGGCCCTTCGAGATCGAGGAGGCCCTGGCCGTGCGCCTGGCCTTCGAGAACCGGGTGGACCTGCTTGTGGCCCTCGGCGAGGTCTATGACGCCCAGCGACAGGTCGTGGTCAGGGCCGACGCCCTGCGGGCCGAGCTAAACCTGGGGGGATCGGCCTCCCTGGTCGACAACGACGACGATGGGAGGCTGAGGTTCGACGGGGGCCGCTACGCAGCCCTGCTCTCGTTTGACCTCCCGATCGAGCGGACCTCGGAGCGAAACGCCTATCGCAACAGCCTGATCAGTCTGGAACGGGCCGTCCGGGCCGTCCAGACCCTCGAGGATCAGGTCAAGCTCTCCATCCGCGAGGCCCTGCGGGGCCTGCTGGAGTCTCGGGAGAGCCTCAAGATCCAGGCCCAGTCCGTAGTGGTGGCAGAGAAGCGGGTCAAGAGCAGTACGCTCTTCCTCGAGGCGGGACGGATACAGATCCGCGACCTCCTGGATGCCCAGGACGCCTTTCTGGACGCCCAGAACAGCCTGACGTCCGCCTTTGTCAACTACCGGATCGCGGAACTGGAACTGCAGCGGGACCTCGACGTCCTGCAGGTCAACGAACAGGGTTTATGGCAGGAATTCTCCCCCAAGGACACCCAGCATGACAGCACAACCTAACACCAAGAAGGCAGGCAACGGCAAACGTAAGCCCATCAAGGTCCTCGGCGTGGCGGCTCTACTTGTGGCGATCGCCTTGGCCGTGGTCTGGCTCAAGGTCGTACGCGGGGGACAGACCTCGGACGTCAAGGTGTCCACCTTCGCGGCCAAGAGGGGCCCCCTGACCATCAGCGTGCTCGTGTCCGGCACGATCAAGGCCCGCGAGCAGGAGGTCATCTACAACCAGGTGGAAGGCCGGCCCACCATTGTCTGGATCATCCCTGAAGGGACCCAGGTCAAGAAGGGCGACCGCCTCATCGAGCTGGACACGAGCACGCTTCGGGATCAGAAGATCGACCAGGAGATCCGTGTCCAGAACGCCTCCGCCTCCTATGTCGACGCGAATGAGACCCTCGCCGTGATCAAGAACCAGGCCGTCAGCGACGTCAACCAGGCCGAGCTCACGCTCCTGTTCGCCGAGCAGGACCTGCGCAAGTACAAGGAGGGGGAGTTCCCCAACGAGCTGGAATCGGCCCAGAACGACATCACCCTGGCAGAGGAGGAGTTGGCCCGCGCGGAGGAGACCCTGCGGTGGTCCGAACGGCTCTACGCGGAGAAGTACATCTCACTGACCGAGAAACAGGCGGACACCCTGTCCAGGAATCGGTCCGACGTCAGGGTGAAGGTGGCCAAGAACGACCTGAATCTCCTCCAGGAGTACACCTACAAGAGACAGATTGCCAAGCTCGAGAGCGACGTGTACCAGGCCAAGATGGCCCTGGAGCGGACCCAGCGCAAGGCCAAGGCGGACGTGGTCCAGGCAGAGGCCAACCTCAACGCCAGGAGCCAGGAGCATGAGCGGGAGAAGTTCAAGCTGGCCAAGATGGAGGACCAGTTGGCCAAGGCCGTGGTCCTGTCCCCCACGGACGCCATGGTCATCTACGCCACGAGCGCCCAGGGCCACGGCGGGGGCCGCGGATTCGACAACCGCCAGCCCCTGCTAGAAGGGGTCGAGGTCTTTGAGCGCCAGGAGCTCTTCTACCTGCCCACGGCCCTGTCGTCGAAGGCCGAGGTGGCGATCCACGAGTCCAGTCTGGAGAAGGTCCGCGTCGGGCTGCCTGCCCGAATCACGGTGGACGCCCTGCAGGGCAAGGAGTTCCTCGGCACCGTGGCCCGCATCGCCCCTCTGCCCGACCCCCAGAGCACGTGGATGAACCCGGACCTGAAGGTCTACAACACGGACGTGTACCTCGACGCGGCCGATCCGGCGTTGCGAACGGGCATGAACTGCAAGGTGGAGATCATCGTGGCCCGATATGACGACGCGATCTACGTCCCGGTCTGGACGGTCAACCGCTCCAACGGAAAGCCCATGGTCCATGTCCTCAAGCCGGACGGGACCCAGGAGGAGCGGCCCGTGGAGATCGGTCTGGACAACAACAACATGGTCCGGATCATCAGCGGTCTGGAAGAGGGCGAGCTCGTGGTCCAGGCCCCTCCGCTCAAGTCCGCCACCGTCGGATCGGGCGATCTGCCGGGTGGGGATGCGAACGCCCCGGTCGATGTGATGAACCAACGGATCGACGAGAAGCTGGAATCCGCTGCGAACGCCGCCCCCGCCGGGGGGTTCGGCATGGCCCCGACGATGCCCTCCGGCATGCCGCCTATGGGCGGAGAGAGGGGCGCCCGAGGACAGGGCCGGCGCAGGTCCCTCGATCCCAACAACCCTGCAGGCCCCGGGGGCTTCGGGGGCATGGGAGGGATGTCTCCGGAGCGGATGCAGCAGATGATGCAGAACCTCACGCCGGAGCAGAGGCAGCAGATGGAGGCCGCCCGCAAGCAGTTTGAGAACATGTCCCCGGAGGAGCGGGACCGGCTCCGCCAGCAGTACCAGGGCTCCGGCGGCAGGCAGGGAAGGGGCTTCAGACAGAGCGGGGCAGAGGGGATGGGAGGGAACCCCTAGATGGCCAGGGCGTCACACCACACCGAGGGCCAGGAGATCGTCCGTCTCGAGGACGCCCGTAAGACCTACCAGATGGGCACGGAGGAGGTCCACGCCCTGGCGG
>JAGOQT010000073.1 GCA_018007255.1 Phycisphaerae bacterium
GACCTGGGGCACGGTGACCGAGCCGTCCGCGTTCTGGTACAGCTCCAGGATCGGGATCAGGACCCGCGGCGAGGCGATGACCGTGTTGTTGAGCGTGTGGCAGAAGAGGTTCTTCTTGGTGGCCGCCTCCTTGTACCGGAGGTTCATGCGCCGGGCCTGGAATTCGTAGAACTTGCTCGCCGAGTGGGTCTCGCAGTAGTTGCCCCTGGAGGGCATCCAGGTCTCGATGTCGTACTTCTTGGCCTGGCCCCGCCCCAGGTCTCCGGTGCACACGACCACGATCCGGTAGGGCAGGTCCAGGGCCTGGAGCACGGCCTCTGCGTTGGACAGGATCTCCTCGTGGAACCGGTTGCTCTCCTCCACGCTGTTCCTGCAGACCACGACCTGCTCGACCTTGTCGAACTGGTGGATGCGGTACAGACCGTAGGTGTCCTTGCCCGCTGCCCCGGCCTCGCGGCGGAAGCAGCTCGACAGGCCCACGGACTTCAGAGGCAGGTCCTCTTCCTTGAGGATCTCGTCGCTTCGGTACGCGGTCAGGGGCACCTCGGCGGTGCCCACCAGGTTCAGGCCGTCCCGCTCCATGCGGTAGGTCTGTTCTTCGGAGCCGGGGTAGTACCCCGTGCCCCTCATGGCCTCGTCCTTCATGAGCAGGGGCACGCACATGGGCCTGTACCCTCGGCCGACCATCAGGTCCAGGGCGAACCGCAGGACCGCCCAGTGGAGTAGGGCCCCGTCCCCCTTGAGGAAGTAGTTGCGGGTCCCGGCCAGCTTCACGCCCCGCTCCATGTCTATGATGTCCAGGGCCGTGCCCAGCTCCATATGATCCTTGGGCTTGAATGCGAAGTCGCGGACCTGGCCCACTCGCCGGATCTCCACGTTCTCCGTGTCGTCCTTGCCCAGGGGTACGTCCTCGTCCGCTGGTTGGGCGACCTGGAGCATCAGCTCGTCAAATGCTGGGCTCACATCCCTGATAGCCTCTTCCAGTTTGGCCTCCGCGGATTTGTGCTGGGCGAGTTCAGCGACGGCTCGCTCCCTCTGGTCCGGGGCCATCTTGGGAATCAACTTGCCCACCTTGTTCTTCTCGGTGGTGATGTCCTGCAACTGCCTTCGTGCCTCCGCCAGGCGGCGGTCCAGGTCCAGGAGCCGGTCGATGTCGCACTCGATGCGTTTGTCGGCTGCCGCCTTCTTGAATCGGTCGGGGTCCTCTCGGATGAGCTTGATATCGATCATGATCGTGCTGTCAGTTTCAGGCCTTGGTTTCGGTCTTGAGAAGGGGTGGAACCTGCCCACGACCTTTCTCAACGGTCCTCCTCAGTCCATGAAATGGAGTCTACTGCCCAGGCACGGGGCCGTCAACGCCGAAACGGCCCTCCGGACGAGTCACCCGGCACCGAGGCCCCTGCGCATGGAGACGACCTCCACGGGACCTCACGGGCGAAGGAGGCGTTGGATCAGACTACGCATGGCCGTCGAATCGTCGAATGATCACGACGTTGTTCTGGCCCCCGAATCCAAAGGACTCCTTCATGATCGTCCCGATCTCGGCCTTGCGGGGCGTGAGGGGGACGTAATCGAGGTCCAGCTTGGGGTCCTGGTCCACCAGGTTGGCGGTGGGGGGGATCGTCTGGTCCCGCAGGGCGAGGACGCAGGTGATCAGCTCCGCAGCGCCGGCGGCGCCGACCAGGTGGCCCATGGCCCCCTTGACGGAGCTGACCGGGACCTGTCGGGCCCGATCCCCGAACACGGCCTTGATGGCCAGGGTCTCGATGGCGTCGTTCTCCACGGTGCTTGTGCCGTGGGCATTGACGTAATCGATGTCCGCGGGCGAGAGGTTCGCGTCCTTCAGCGCCGCACGCATGGCCTGGATGGGGCCCCGCCCCGTCTCGTGCATGTCCGTGACGCGGAAGGCATCTGCACTGCTGCCGTACCCGACGACCTCGGCCAGGATCCCGGCCTTGCGCCGCTGCGCGGACTCGAGGGACTCGCAGACGAGGATCCCGGCCCCCTCCCCGATGGCGAACCCGTCGCGGCTGGCAGAGAAGGGCCTGGAGGCGGTCTGCGGGCTGTTGTTTCGCGTGGACAGGGCGGTCAGGCGGTTGAAGCCCATCACGCCCATGATGTGGATCATGGAGTGGCATCCGCCTGTGATCATGACGTCGGCGTGGCCGTTGCGGATCAGCATCATGGCCTCGCCGATGGCCTGGGTGCTGGCTGCGCACGCGGTCAGGCAGCTCCGCACAGGGCCCCTGGCCCCGGTCAGCACGGCCAGGTGCGCGGCGGGCAGGTGGGGCTCCTGCTCCAGGACCTGGACCGGAGATCCCCGGCGCATGGCCGTGTCGGCCCATCGCGACCAGTCCATCCGGCCGGTCTGGCCGTCCCAGCCCGCGAGGATGGCGGAGAAGAGCATATCGTGATCCACGGCCCCCTCGCCCGAGCCCAGATAGATCCCCATGCGCGTCCGGTCGATCCCGTCCCGGGCGGCGTCCGTCTCCACCTGTATACCTGCCTGGCGGCAGGCCTGAACCGCGGCGCCCAGGGCGAACCGGCAGCCCCGGTGGGCGTGCTGGTGCAGCGCGGCCTGTCGGACGTGGCGGGTCCAATCGTACCCCTTGACCTCGGAGTCGAACTGCGTCGGATAGGCCGAGGCGTCGAAGATTGTGGTCTTGCCTGCGCCGCTCTGGCCAGCCAGCACGGCCTTCCACACGGTCTCCACGTCGTGGCCGAGCGGGCACACGATCCCCAACCCGGTCACCACGACCCTGTGGGTCCGGTCCGATCGCGTATCGCCGTTCGCCTGCTGCTTTTGAGTCATCTGCTACTCGTGGTCCGGGTTTCTCAGGAGGATGGCGGTGGTCTGGCCGCCATAGGTGTAACTGCAGCACAAGGCCCATCGGATAGGCGCCCTGATGGCCTCCGTCACGATGCGGAGGCGGCAGCCGTCGGCCCTGCGCACGCAGTTCTTGGCCGCAGGGATCAGACCCTTTCGCATCGCGCACACGGTCGCGACCACGTCCAGGGCCCCGGCCCCGGCCCCGGTGTTGCTGATCTGGGCCTTGGTCGGCCACACGGGCACAGAGTCCAAGGCCGGTCCGAGGGCGGCCTCTATGCCCTTGGCCTCGGCCAGGTCGTCTTCAGGGACCCCTGTGCCATGGGGCACGATCAAGTCCAGGTCCTCGGACCCGATCCCTGCCTCATCCAGGGCCTGTTGGATGGCGGTCTGGACGCCACGGCCATCCGGCTCCAGGGACCTGTATGCGGGGCTCAGACTGCAGCTCTGGCCCACCCCGGCCACCTCGGCCAGGACCGCAGCCCCGCGACGCCCGGCCTGCTCTGTGGTCTCCAGGACGACCGCGCCTGCGCCGTCGCCGAACACCGAGCCCGTGGCCTCCGCATCGAACGGTCTGTACGCGGCATCGGGCCCCCCGGGGCCCGGACGCGCCGTCCTGCCCAGCAGGCACTGGGTCAGCAGGACCATGGGGCTGACCTTGGCCTCTGCGCCGCCGGCTAGGCTCACGTCCGCATCGCCCCGATCGAGGGTCTGCTTGGCCTCCGCGATGGCCAGGTGCCCGGAGGCCTCTCCGCAGGTGATGCAGTTGCTCGGACCCTGCAGGTCGTGGATGATGCTCACGTGACAGGACAACATGTTGGGCAGGTACTTCAACAGCCACAGGGGTGTGACCAGGGGCATGCCCTCGGTCCCCCATCTGCGGATGTCGAACCTGCCGTCCGCGGTGCTGGCCGCCACGGCGGGGGCCAGCTCCACCAGGTCGCAACTGATCAGACCCGCCCCTAGGTTGACCCCGGTCCGTTCCGGTGTGATCGTGACCCGATCCGGATCGATGCCGCGGGTGATCCACCCGCTCTGGCGGAAGGCCTGGTCCGCGGCCAGGACCGCCAGCTCGATGTCGCGGGACATCAGCTTGGCGGCCTTGCGGTGGGCCTTGGGGAGGTGATCCTGGATCCGGTACCCGGGGACCTGGCCCGCGAGGGGACAGGGCAGGCCCGCCGCGTCGAAGGCGGTGATCTGACCGATCCCGGTGCGGCCGGCCTCCAGGCCCTCCCACATGGCCGCTGTGGACAGCCCCAGGGGACTGACCGCGCCGACACCTGTGATGACGACCCGTGATTCACTCATGGGGAAGGGGGGCCTTGGGTGAGGCGTCCGAGCGGCAGGCCTCGAACTCCCGGAGCAGGGACCGGAATGTGTTGTTCTCGAACACGAAGTTCTCCTTGGGGAAGGAGACGCCGGCCAGGTTCTGGTCGATGTGGCTGAACATCAGATCGATCTCCGCGACCACCTGGTCCTGCCGCGTGATCCGCCCCTTGGTGCCCGCCGCCTCAGGGGCCATGGAGCTGATCTCGGCATGGATATGGATCGTATCCCCGGGACGCACGTAATCGAAGAACACGGCCTTCTGGATCTTGGCCAGGATCACCTTCTCGCGGAAGTCCCCGGCCTGGCCCACCAGAATCCCTCCGGTCTGGGCCATGGACTCGATCATCAGGCACTCCGGCATGATGGGGAAGCCCGGGAAGTGGTCGTGCACGTGCTCCTCGGAGAGGGACACGTTCTTCACCGCCGTCGCGCACCGCCCGGGCTGAAAGTCAACAAACCGGTCAATCCAGATCCATCTCATGGCAGACTCTCGAGGCGGGCCTCCGGGCCCGTGGAGGCACGGGGCGATCCCTTCCCTTACGCAGCGTTGAGTCGATGTTCGAGGAACTTGACGATCGCCTCGACTGTGAACAGGTCTCCGAGCTTGGACAGGGTGGGGTCCTTCTCAAACCCGGCCATGTCCACATGGGGCAGCTGCTTTCTCAGGGTCTCCACCCCCTTGTCTGTGAGCCGGCCGTCGACCACGAGGTCGCCGCTGTTGAGCAGGCCCTCTGCCGGGAAGAGCTCCTCTCGCGAGATCTTGATGGAGAACATCTTCTCCAGACGGAACACGATGTCCAGGAAATCGATGCTCTCTGCGCCCAGGTCGGCCATGAGGCGGGCCTCCGGCTGGACCTCCTTCTCGTCCACCCCCAAGGCGTCGATCAGGACGTCCTTGAGTTTCTGAAAGATCTCATCGCGAGGGATGGCCATGGTCTGTCTCCTGTTGGGTTTGGATGCCTGCGTAAAGGGACTTCCATCGGTCCCGGAGGGCCCTGACCACCTCCGCGTCCACGGCCGCGAGGCCGCGGTTCCGAT
Source organism: Phycisphaerae bacterium (assembly GCA_018007255.1). Lineage (GTDB taxonomy): Bacteria > Planctomycetota > Phycisphaerae > Sedimentisphaerales > Anaerobacaceae > DTPU01. The sequence goes on from JAGOQT010000073.1 coordinate 5,195, forward strand.
CCGAGAGGTTGAAGTGCCGCAAGGCAAACCGGGCCTCCAGAATGGGCTGGCCGTCGGCTGTGCCCTCGCCGATGAAGCTGCTGAGGTTCTCTTCGATGTCTCTGGCGGTGACCCGGTACTCGATCCTGCCCCCGGGCGACAGGAAGCTCCGGTACTTGACGTTTCGGGCCTGCTCCAGCAGGATCATGCTGTGGGCAAAGTCCTCTGTGGTCCTGACCAGCCAGGAGGCTGATTCGACCAACCCCTGCAATAGGAGCACACCCGGCAGGACCGGAAAGGTCGGGAAGTGGTCCCCCAGGTACTCCTCGGCCATGGAGACCGATTTGACCGTCCGGATGGATCGGCCCGGCTCCAAGGCTATGATCTTGTCGATTAGGATGAATCTCATGACCCCATGGACCTCAGCCGCCCCACGAACCGGCCGCCAGCCGGGCCATACGATACTGGAGGGGCCGCCCGTTTTCCAGACCATTTTTCCTCGGAGCAGGGGAGCCGGCTGAATCCGGCAGAACGACTTGACGACGGGACGGGCCTGGGTCATAATGATCCTGACGTCGCGGATGTGGCGGAACTGGCAGACGCGCAAGGTTCAGGTCCTTGTGGGCGATAAGCTCGTGGAGGTTCGACTCCTCTCATCCGCAGTCAGACTGCAGGACCGCCGGACCCGGCGGTCGAGGGCTCTCGCTCACTTCGCCCTGGACAGATAGCTCCCGTCCTCCGTGCTGACCCGGACCACCTCGCCCACCTGGATGAACGGCGGCACGCGGGTCTTGAGCCCGGTCTCCAAGACCGCTTCCTTTAGTTGGTTGGTGGCCGTCGCCCCCTTGGGCACGGGGTTGGTCTCCGTGACCGCCAGTTCCACGACCTTGGGCAGTTCCACGGCCACGACGCGGTCCTGGTAGATCATCACGGTCAGGGTGGTGTTGGGTTTGAAGTAGCGGATCGACTCCCCGAGCAGATCGTCCGGGACCACGGTCTGGTCGTAGGTCGTGTTGTCCATCAAGATGTGGCCGCTCTTGTCGGAGTAGAGGTACTCCATGTCCCGTCGTTCCAGGTACGCCTGGTCCACCTCTTCCGTGGACCGCAGCCGCTTCTCGATGATGATCCCGTCGGTCACCCGACGGAGTTTGGCCTGCACAAAGGCCCGGAGATTGCCGGGGGTCACGTGCACGGACTGAAAACAGACGTACAACTGGCCGTCGAACGTGAAGGCCATGCCCGGTCGCATTTCGCTAGCTCTCACAGTTGTTCTCCTTGAGGTCGGTCATTTAGAGCAGGGCCCATTCTACCTGCCCGGCCCGGGCACATCAAGGGTCGACTCCGCAGGACAGGCCCGGCCCGGCCTGACAAGGCTCCCCGGAGGACCGCCCAGACCCTTTCCGTGGCCCGGGGCGGGCATTGACTTGCGGGGCTGCCTGCAGTACAAGGGTGGGCACGGGCCTCCTGACGGCAGGGGCCGGACAGGGGTCCAGGGGCGGTGATGAAAAAGGAGTGACGACGGAATGGATCCCGAGATCTTCAAGGCCTATGACATCAGGGGTGTCTACGGGGAGCAGCTCGCTGAGGAGGATGCCTGGAAGATCGGCTGCGCAGCGGGCCGATTCCTACCCTCCCTGATTCGGGGATTCGATCGCGGCCAGGCCAACGCTCAGCGGATCTGCGTGGGCCACGACATGCGCAAGCACAGCCCTCCCCTGGCCAAGGCCCTGATCGAGGGCATCCGCTCCACGGGGATTGGGGTGATCGACATCGGCATGATCGACACGCCCCAGATCTACTTCGCGATCAACCACCTGCACAGCTGCGGCGGGATCCAGGTCACGGCTTCCCACAACGCCGCCCGGTACAACGGCTTCAAGATCAGCGGCCAGGGGGCTGTGCCGATCGGGATGGACACGGGCCTGTCGGATATCCGCCACCTGGCCTTGTCCCTCCTGCACACGCGGGGCAAGGTGACCGGATCGATCGAGACCGCGGACCTGACCGCGGACTACAAGCAGCATGTCCTGCGGTTCCTCCATCCCGGTCTCCGCAGGCTCCGGATTGCCGTGGATGCCTCCAACGGCATGGCGGGCAAGCTGATCCCGTCGGTCTTCGGGGAACTGCCCATCGAGATCGTCAAGATCAACTTCAAGCACGACGGGACCTTCAAGCATGACCCCAATCCGCTGGTCAAGAGGAACCTTGCCGAGCTCAGGCGGACCGTGAAGGAGAGGCGGTGCAACTTCGGTCTGTGTTTTGACGGCGATGCGGACCGGCTGATCCTGGTGGACGAGCGGGGCCAGGTGGTCGGCTGCGACCTGTTGACGGCCTTGATGGTGCCCTACTTCCTGAAGAAGAGGCCCAAGTCCGCGGTCGTCTACGACCTGCGGAGCAGTTGGGTCGTGCCCGAGGAGATCCTTCGACATGGCGGGATTCCCCGCCGGGAACGGGTGGGCCATGCCTTTATGAAGAAGGCCATGAGAGACTCCCACGCCGTATTCGGGGGCGAGTTGTCCGGCCATTTCTACTATTCCGACAACTTCAACGCGGACTCCGGCCTGATCACCCAGGTCCATGTCCTCAATCTCGTCAGCGAGTTTCGGACCACGGTCAGCGAGTTGCTTGCGCCCCTGCGGCGCTACGCCACGAGCGGCGAGGTCAATTTCAAAGTGGAGGACAAGAAGGTCAAGATGGAGGAGTTGGCCAAGCGTTACGGGGACGGCCAGATCGATCACCTGGACGGGGTCACTGTCCTGTACAAGGACTGGTGGTTCAACTGCCGCCCGAGCAACACCGAGCCCCTGCTCCGTCTGACGGTCGAGGCCAGGAGCCAGAAGCTGCTCGAGGAGAAGTTCCTCCAGATCCAGTCCCATCTGGGAGAGCCGGTGACCCACTGAGAACAAGAGGGCCGGAGAGGCCGGAAGGAGGCGGGCCCCTCTTCCGGCTTGCGGTTCCTGGGTGAGTCTCCCTTATGGTCTCGATCGTCCTCATCGCGGTGTGCCTTTCGATGGATGCCTTCGCCATCTCCGTTCTGAGCGGCAGTGCCATCCGACCGTTGCGCGCGGCCCATGCCCTGCGAGTGGGGGCCTTCTTTGGTGGGGCGCAGGCGATCATGCCGGTCCTGGGATACTGGGCCGGCGTGGGTCTCGAGAGCACGATCCAGGACGTCGACCATTGGGTTGCCTTCGGCGTCCTGGTCGTCATCGGCGTCAAGATGATCTACGAGGCGCTGCGGATCCAACAGAGGCAGCAGGACAGAGACCTGAGCAGTCCGGCGGTCCTGCTGATCCTGTCCGTGGCGACCAGCATCGATGCCCTGGCCGTGGGGCTGACCCTGCCCCTGATCTCTGCGACGCCCGTGGGCGAGGCGGCCGTGATCATCGGGATCGTCACCTTTGCGATCTGCTTCGCGGGCGTCTACATCGGCCACCATGCGGGCCACTTCTTCGAGGCCAAGATGGAGGTGATCGGCGGACTTGCCCTGATCGGAATCGGCACTAAAATACTGGTCGAGCATCTTGTCCAGTGAGGACCGACGTCGATCCTTCTGGCTCCCGGCTTCTGGATTCTGGATTCTTAGCAGATGTCGAAGGTCTTCTTCGTTGAGGCGTCCATCCGGGAGGGCGAGAAGGCCCTCTCCGAAAAGGCCCGCCGGCTCTTCCAGGCGGGCGGGTTTGCCCGCTGTTTCAAGAATCGGGACTTCACTGCCGTGAAGGTCCACGTCGGCGAGGAGGGCAACACGACCTACATCAAGGCACCGTGCCTCAAGGGCTTGATCGAGGAGCTGCTGGCCCTCAAGACCAAGCCCTTTCTTACGGACACGAGCACGTTGTACGTGGGGCGCAGGCACAACGCCGTGGATCACGCGATCCTGGCCAGCCAGCACGGGTTCTCCTACGAGGGGCTGGGCGTGCCCTTTGTCCCCCCAGATGGGCTGCTGGGGACCTCGGAGACCCCGGTCCGGATCGACGGGGAGTTGAGCCAGGAGGTCTTTATCGCCACGGACATCGTCCGGTGCCAGTCGATCCTGTCCGTGGCCCACGTGACCGGCCACCTGGCCAGCGGGCTGGCCGCGACGATCAAGACCCTGGGCATGGGATGCGCCAGCCGAAAGGGCAAGATGCGCCAGCACTCGGCCCTGAGGCCCCGCATCAAGGGGGCCGCGTGCAGGGCCTGCGGCGAGTGTGTGCAGCGGTGTCCGGAAAGGGCCATTGCCCTCAAGCAGGGCAAGGCCCAGATCGATCCGGACCTGTGCGTCGGGTGTGCGGAGTGCGTGGCGGTCTGCCGGTTTGGGGCGGTGCAGTGGGACTGGGGGCAGGAGAGCGAGGTCCTACAGAAGGCTATGGCCGAGCACGCCCTCGGTGTGGTCAAGGGCAAGGAAGGCAGGGCGGTCTTCTTCAACTTCGTCCTGTCCGTGACCCCGGACTGCGACTGCATGGACACCCCGGATATGCCGCGCGTCGCAGAGGACATCGGCATCCTGGCCTCCGAAGACCCGGTGGCCGTGGACCAGGCGGCGATCGATCTGGTGGAACGGCGGGCGGACACTGCGATGGCCAAGCTCATCAAGAGGCCCCGTCTCGACCCATGCCACCAGATTCGGCACGGCGCCCGGATCGGCCTGGGCAGCACGGACTATGACCTGGTGGCGGTAGAGGACTGCGGACAGGGCGGGCGCATTCCGGGAGGGAAGGCCAGATGATCGAGAGCTCGCAGCTCCAGCGGGCACGGGACCTGGTCGTGCAGGCCCGCCGCATCCTGGTCGCCACGCACACCAAACCGGACGGGGATGGCTGTGGGTGCGTGGCTGCCATGACGGAGGCGCTCCAGGGACTGGGCAAGGAGGTGTGCCCGCTGTTCCTCTCGCCCGTCCCCACCTGGTACCAGTTCCTGTCGCCGCCCCAGGCCTGGCTGATGGGCCGGGATCTGACCGAAGAGGACCTCATCCGAGGCCGGGTCCGTCCGTTCGACCTGATCGTGCTCCTGGACGTCAGCAGTCGTGGACAGCTGCCCGGGTTACAGGGCTATCTCGAGGCTGTGCGCACGCCTGTGCTCGTGATCGACCACCATCCCATCTCGGACGGGCTGGGGGACGTGGAGATGATCGACCCCTCTGCAGTGGCTGCCGGGGTGCTCGTGTTCGATCTGCTGCGGTTTGCCCGGTGGCCGCTCACTCCGTCCATAGCCGAGGCCCTGTTCGTGGCGGCGGCCACGGACACGGGCTGGTTCCAGTTCGTCAACACGGACAGCCGCGTGTACCGCGTGTGTGCGGACCTGGTGGATGCCGGGGCCGGGCCCGCGGCGCTATATGCAAGGCTCTACCAGGACTTCGCGGTCTCCCGGTTCCGCCTCATGGTGGCCATGCTGAACAGCCTGGAACTGCATTTCGATGGGCGGTTTGCCCTCCAAGTGATCCGGCGGTCCGATTTCGAGCGGACGGGCGGTGCGTACCAGGACACCGAGAACCTGATCCACGAATGCCATCGGATCGGTACGGTCCAGGCCTCGGCCCTCCTTGTCGAGACCGAGGAGGGCCCGATCCGCTGCTCGCTCCGAAGCCGTGCCTCCAGGCAGCCGGGCAGGGGAGAGGCCGTCGACGTCAGCCGGATTGCCGCCAAGTTCGGCGGGGGGGGCCACAAGATGGCAGCGGGGGCCTTCCTGCAAGGTCCGATAGAGCAGGCTGCGGTGCGGATCCGGGCCGAGTTCGCCCCATACTTCCCCAAGGGGTGACGGGCCGCCCAGGTCCTACGATACGCGAAATCGCGTACATTTCCCTTGTCATCCGGTCGAAGATGGATATAGTCTTGACTCGATCCGGTCCGCCTGTAGCGCGGTCATGGGCAAGGCAGTCAAGGAGTATCCTCTGTGGCCCTCGGAGAATACCCCTAGTGAACGTTGAGGGACGATCCATGCGGGCCGGGCGGCCCAAAGGAGCACCACTGTGGCAAAGGGCACGGTAAAGTGGTTTGACGCCAAGAAGGGTTTCGGTTTCATCACCCCGGAGGATGGCAGCGAGGACGTATTCGTCCATCACACCAACATCGTGGGCCAGGGGTTCAAGACGCTGAACAACGGCCAGCAGGTGGAGTACGAGGTGGGAGAGGGCCGCAAGGGGCCCCAGGCCACCAATGTCCGTCCGTGTTAGGACCTGTCGCAGCAAAGAGGGACCCCTGAGGCTCTGTGTCGGGTGGCGCGGGGCCTTTTTCTATTGCAGTCCGGGCCCTGCCCAGGCAAGATAGGCCCTGGACCGATGCTCCAAGGTGCGCGGACCCAGGCGGCCGGTCGTCCCTTGGCGACGAGACGTAGAAAGGAGTTGCGAGCCATGCGTCAATGGACTGCATTGTGGGTGATCGGAATCGCTGCATCCCTGACCGCGATCTCCGGATGTGCGGTGGTTGCGGTTGGGGCGGCTGCTGCGGGGACTGTGGCGTACGTGGAGGGAGATCTCCAGGTTGAGGAGCCCCACCCCTTCGAGAAGGTCTATGCGGCCACCAAGAAGTCCCTCAAGGACCTGACCATGATGACCGTCAAGGACACCAAGGACACGACGCGGGCGGAGATCCAGGCCCGCGATGTAGAGGACAAGAAGGCGACGATCACGCTGTCCCCGAGGAACGAGGGGATCACCAAGATCTCCATCCGCATCGGCTTCTGGGGGGACGAGGTGCGGGCTAGGCGGATCTACCACAAGATCCACGAGAACCTGCAGTAGGGATGAATTCGGCTTTGAAGGAATAGGGTTTGAACTCTGCGCAACTCTGTGAGTATATTATCACATAGTCATATTATGGAAGGACCTGGGACGTGGCACAAGACAGACAGCCGTTGTACGACAGGCAGGCCCAGATCGCCAAGGCGATTGCCCACCCCCTGCGCATGGCCGTCCTGGACTACCTCCAGGCCGGGGAACAGTGCGTCTGCGACATCGCCGAGCACGTGGGTTCCGAGCGGTCCAACGTGTCTCGGCACCTCGCCGTGATGGTGCAGGCCGGCGTGCTGAGCTGCCGAAAGGAGGGCCTCAAGGTCTTCTACACGCTGCGAACGCCGTGTGTGGTCGATTTCATGACCTGCATGACACGGGTCCTGAGGCATCAGGCCAGGGAGACCGAGCGGCTCCTGGCCGCTCTATAGGGGAGCATTCATCCCATGGATTGGCGGATCGAGTGGAGAAAGCTGGCCGGAATCGTGGCCGTGTTCGCGGCGTTCTTCTGGCTCCCTGTCGGGTGGGGGCCGTTCGACAACGCCATCATGGAGGCCCTTCACCTGGCCAAGTGGTACGCACGCGAGCACGTCCTGCTGTGCCTGGTCCCCGCCTTCTTCATTGCCGGGGCCATCGGCGTGTTCGTCAGCCAGGCCTCTGTGATGAAGTACCTTGGGGCCGGGGCCAACAAGATCCTTGCCTATGGCGTGGCCTCGACCTCGGGGACGATCCTCGCGGTCTGTTCCTGTACGGTCCTGCCCCTGTTCGCTGGGATCTGGCGTATGGGAGCAGGCCTGGGTCCTGCCTGTGCATTCCTGTACTCCGGCCCTGCGATCAACATCCTGGCCATCATCCTGACCGCCCGCATCCTGGGTCTGGAGCTGGGCATTGCCCGGGCCGTGGGCGCGATCGGCTTCAGCGTGATTATAGGCCTGCTCATGCACCTGATCTACCGCAAGGAGGAGCAGGCCAAGGTCGAGGCCCAGATGGCCATGCCCGAGCCGCAGGTGGCCAGGCCCTTGTGGCAGAATGCCCTGTTCTTCGCGGTCATGATCGGCATCCTGGTCTTCGCCAACTGGGGTGCTCCCAACGCATTCGCCTTCAAGCTGAATGACGGTCAGCAGTTCGAGGCCGCTGTCGTGAAGGCTCCTGACGACCACTCTGCCGATGGGGCCTCCTACGCCCTGAAGATCCTCGGCGGCCCCAACGAGGGTCAGCAGGTGTCCGTGGCCGCGGCGGCGATCGAGTCCAAGACGCCTGTCCCAGGCACGTGGACGGCGATCTGGCAGAACAAGTGGCTCGTGACCTCCGCCTTTGCGGTCGCGTTCTCGCTGATCCTGGTCTTCTGGTTCGCCATCCCATGGTGGAAGGTGGTCCTGGCCGCGGCTCCGGCCGTGATCCTCGCCCTGGTCCTGCCCATGCAGGGGCTCGTGGTCATGATCCCCTTTGGAGCGGCTGTTGTGGGGTTGTCGGCCATCACGAGCACGGCCCAGGGCGAGGCCGGCGATTGGTTCGCCGCGACGTGGACCTTCGCCAAACAGATCCTCCCCCTGTTGTTCTTCGGCGTGTTGGTGGCCGGATTCCTGCTGGGACGCGTGGACCACGAGGGGTTCATCCCCAGCAAGTATGTGAAGATGCTCGTGGGCGACAGCCCGGACACCTTCTTCGCGATCACCGGCTGGGGCGGCGGGGCCTTTGAGCGGGGGGCCCGGGCCGTCTGGCCGTTGTGGACCAACTTTTTCTCCAGCGTGTTCGGGGCCTTCATGTACTTCGCCACCT
>JAGOQT010000074.1 GCA_018007255.1 Phycisphaerae bacterium
GTTCTGAGCGGTCCTGTTGTCCGGCTGCCGCGTTCTCGGTCCCGTTTGTCCTCGACGTACCGCCCTGGGTACGCCTCCGGGCAAACGAGACCTGCGGCCTTGCAACCGGCCAACATGCCGCGCTCAGAACAACCTGTCCCAGGTGCGTCTGCCTCTCAAACGCACCCACTCAAGTCCACAGTCTCACTTCCGCCCCGACCGTCCGAAGCCTCGTGAGAAATGCGGGCTCGCCCGCACAGCGGCAGCACAGCCCCCCTGCAGCACACGATCATACCCCCAGGAGGACCGGGTCTCAAGGTCCTGCAGTGCAGCGTGCAGCCCCGCCTTGACACCGCGTCGTGTTCCGGCCATAGTAGCCCGGTCGTCATGGATTGCTGAGGGCATTGTCCCATGGGCACAGACAACCTGGCGTCACAGGGGGGCAGGAAGACCTCCCCCAACAGGGCGGCGTGGATCGCCGTGGGCATGACCCTGGGTGTGGCCGCGGTCTGCTTCACGGTCCTGGCCCTCCTGCCCCCACCCAAGAAGAGCCTCCTCCAAGACCCCCTGCGGAGCATCCTGACGGGCGTGGCCGTGATGGGCCTGGCGTGTCCCCTGGTCATTGCGGGTCGGCAACTCAAGCGGCGATTCGCAGCCTCGCCGTACTACGAGGGCGGATTCATCGCCGGGGTCCTCAGTCTCTTCGGCTACGTGGTCCTGTCGGCGGGCCTGGCCTGCATCGGCTTCGGGCTCTACGACGTGGCCCTCCTGTTCCTGGACACCAAGTAGCCCGTCCGTGGGCTGCGGCCAAGGCAGGGCCACTTCTACGGCTGAATAGGGATCGTCTGTCTGCCCACTCGCCCATCAAGCCAGTCGTAGGCCTCCAGGGTGATCGCGGACTGCCCTGTGTCCACAGGCACATCCGCCTGCCAGGTGACAAGGTCGGTCCAGGTCAGGTCCAAGGGCGCACGGGTATCGGCCACGCGGATCTGGCGCACGTCGATCCATGCGCGGCCCCGGACGCGGGCCAGGCCGTCCTGCGGCGAGGACCGAGCGGCTGAGGTCACCTCAAAGGGGACTCGCCCGGGCACGGCCGCCTGGATCTGGTTCATGACGTTCCGGGCCCTGGTGTCCATGTACGACAGCCAACTCGACCAGTCCTGCTCAGGCAGGCGGGCGGCGTAGTGGCCGGCCCAGAAGGACATGTACTCCTTGTTGTAGCCGGTCTGGAGGAATCCATACACTGCGCTGTAGAACATGCGGTTCCAGTGCGGATCGGCCGTGATCGCCCGGAGCACGGGGTTGGTCTTGAGAGACATACCGCCCTGGGTGTAATCCATGTCGTGCAGGAAGAAGAGGACCTTGTCGTCCGTGGGCCTGTGGTAGAACAGGGCGTTGTGGGACGCCCCGCTGATCCAGTTGTCCTGCACGCCGTGCGTGGCCCCTACTGCGAAGGACCCGATCCATTGGCCCACGTCCAGGGTCTGGGCGATCCCCTGGGCGAAGGCCTGGCCGCTGAGACCGAGCACGGACGTCATCCGGATGATCGGGTCATAGAAGTCCAGGTCGCGGTGGTTCTTGATGAGGAAGTGCCACCGGTAGTCCTCCTTGTCCGGCCCAAGATACGTGGTCACACTGAGACCCCTGTATCCGCCCCCCTCCTGGGGGATCTTCATTCCCTCGGGGTCATTGCCCACGGTCTGGGTGAGGGGGTAGACCAGCTCGTACTCAAACAAGGTGCCCGATCCGCCGGCCTCGCCGAAGGCCTCCTGCGTGTAGATCCTGTCGAACCGGGCCATCTGGACCTCTGCCCCGCTGTTGTGCGCGTCCTTGGGCGCCAGGACATACCCCAGGTCGTGGTACTTGGACAGACCCCCGAACCGGTTCATGGCCGTGTGCAGGAGCATCTCCTGCTGGCCGACCTGCTGGCCGTTGGACCGGTCAAAGGCCAGGTCCTCATGCACACCCCTGAACGGACACTCAGGATCGAGCGACAGGTCGAATCCGACGCGCGTGTCCTTGGGCCGGCCGTGCTCGCTACCCTTGAGGCGCACGTCCACATTGTAGTAGACCTCGTCCTCGTTCACGATCAGGGTCGCGCCCTGTCGCTCGTTGCTCATCAGGTTGGTCGGCTCGTACAGGAGGTCGCGTTGTTCGTTCCGCATGACGATCCGGTAGTTGTGCACGCCCGTGGTCCTGGCCTTGTCGTCCTGGACCCGGTACTGGGCAAAGGACTCCGGTCCGGCGGCCGGGCACCAGGAGACCTCACCCAGGACGTCCCTGGCCTCCACGTAGAACTGGACCAGGGTGCCCCGGGCCTTGGCAGGGATCGCGGCTGCATAGACCCCATCGACCAGGTCCATGGTCTCCGTCCGCCATGCCTTGTCATCCTCGCGGAGGTGCAGGGTCACGGCCTGGACCCCATCCGGGTCGCCGGCCCGGACCGTCACAGTCACGGGCTGTCCCGCGCGCGGGACCGCAGGCCGGTGCCTGAGTCCCGCAAGCGTGGGACCGATGTTGTCCTGGTACCTGGAGTTCCTGCGACCCGGCGTACCGGGATTCCCCGGGACCGGAAGGACCGTGGTCCTGGCCAGGCGATTGAAGAACAACCGGGTGTGGAGCAGGGGCGATCCTGCCACCCACCTGGCCCTGAACCGAACCTCGTAGGTCCTGCCGTTGGTGATCCGCCGGCCTGCAGCCAGGGTGGTCTCCGCGTGGTTGTGCATGTGTTCCGTGGGACCGCTGGCGACCAGGCGCAGGACCGGATTGGCCCCGTCCTCGGGGTCCAGCTCCACGCGGGATTGGCGGTGATTGCCGAGGATCCGCCACGCAGCCGCGCCCGGCGCAAAGTCCCCGTTCTGCAACAGATCCGCGGCGGCCCCGTCCGGGTCCTCCACCACGTGCAGGTCGTCCATCAGGACCTCGCCTGCATCGAGAAGGCCCATCACGAACTCGCTGTACAGGGCGTCGTCTCCCACCGGGCTGGACACTGCGCCCATCCTGTAGGAGAAGGCCTGCCACGGTGTGCGGCCGGACTCGTCACTGGCCGCCCAGGCCTCGGGCCGGTCGTTGTCCGCCCCGGGGTCCCGGAGTTCCAGGCTGCACCCGCCCCCGTCCGCATAGGCAGGCCAGGCCCCTCCGTCGTAGTAGCGGACCCGATCCACCGGATTGCCGAACGGATCTGAGAGCACGACCTCCTCGCCCTGGTTGGACAGATGGCCTGTGAAGTCCCCCAGGATTCGGGCATCCGGGTGGACCGATTGGAGGTGGGCCGCGTCCTTGGCCACGACCAGGTACTCGTCCGGCCCCAGACGGGTCCCAGCCGGGAAGTCGAAGGCAATGCCCTTGGTGAACCGCCAGCCTGACAGGTCCGTCTCCCGGCTTCCCTTGTTGTACAGCTCGATCCAGGTCCGGGCCTCTGCCTGCTCGGACGCCCGTGTGCCGCTGGTGTCTGCGGAAGCGGCCGGCGTCTGAAGCGGGTGATACAGGATCTCGTTGATCACGACGTCCCCGCAGACCTCAAACAGGTTGGCCCATCCAAGGCTCGGGGCCGCGGGGAACAGCCAAGGCCCGCTGGCATCCGGGTATCTGCCTCGCAGGACACGGTCCGTGCGCACGGCATCGAGCACACGCTCGTCCACAGACCACAACAAGAGCAGGTCCGCCTCGTCCGGGACCAGGCCCAGATCCGCGTCGGTCAGGACCTTGTAGGCCCCGGGCTGGAGGACCCCGGGCGGCAGCGGGGACGAGACGGACACACGTCCCAGCACCTCGATCCTGCAGCCGGTCAGGTCGACCGGAAAGGTCCCTGCATGGACCAGCTCGATCTGGAAGGGCCTGGCCTGAACCCCGGTCACCTCGTTGAACCGGATCGCACGTGCAGCGGGCCCGGCTGTGTCGAAGTTCGCCGAACCAGGGGTCCCGTGGACCTGATCGCTCCAGGTCCAGTTCGCAGGCGAGTCGCTCTCCCTGAGGGGATCGATCCTCGCCAGGGTGACTCCCGATCCGTCCGGGGCCGCAGGCCAGTCCCCCTCGTCATCGTACCTGACCTGGTTCATCAGGCGGCCGCTGTTGTTGACCAGCCGGAGGGTCTCGCCCCCATTGGACAGGTTCCCAGTGAACGGCCCCAGGACCTTGGATGGATCCCCGGCCAGGGCCTGGACATCGGGCGGCGAGGCCGCCACCACCAGGAAGTCCCCTGCGCCGATCCGTGTCCCCAAGGGAAAGGTGTACGCCACAGCCCCGGACAAGGCCCACCCGGACACGTCGATGGCGATGCCCATCTGGCTGTACAGCTCGACCCACTCCAGGTCTGCCGCAGTGTCGCGGGGGTGATAGGCGATCTCGTTGAAGACCACGACACTGTCTGCGCAACAGGGCGAAGCGGCCAAGCCGATCGCGATGCCCCATACCAGGGCGGCCCACCTCAACGGAAACCGGTTGGCCTGGCTTTGCATCACGAGACCCCTGGCCCGGACATACGACCGCCCTGCGGGCCCTGCCTCCGTTCCGGACGGCCCCTCCATTATAGTGGATTCGCACAGCCCGGCCCAGCCCCCGTGATTGCGCAGGCCGGATGGGGTACAATGCCCTGTGTGCAATCCAGAAGCAGGGAACGGGAGCCGGTCAATAGGCCCTTCCCAATGGGCCGATTGGGGTGAGTGCATGGACTACGACTTCGACCAGACCATCGACCGCCGGGGTACCGGCAGTCTCAAGTGGGAGCGGTACCGGGGCCGCGACTGCCTGCCCCTGTGGGTGGCGGACATGGACTTCCGTTCTCCGCCCGAGGTCATCGAGGCCCTCCGCACACGGGTCGATCACGGCGTGTTCGGATACGCAGTGCCCACCCGGGCCCTGGTCCAGGCGGTCGTGGACCGCATGGAGCGGATGTACGGGTGGGCCGTCCAGCCCGACTGGATCGTGTGGATCCCGGGGGTGGTGAGCGGTCTGCACATCGCATGCCGGGCGATCGGCAGCCCCGGGGACGGGGTCGCGACCTTCACCCCGATCTATCCGCCCTTCCTCGCGGCCCCCGGACACACGGACCGCACCCTGCTCCGCGTGCCCCTCGCCAGGCACGCGGACCGTATCGCCATGGACGTGGATCGATTCCAGAGTTCGATCACGGACCGGACCCGGCTGCTCCTGCTCTGCAGTCCGCACAACCCGGTGGGCAGGTCCTTTGGCCGGGAGGAGCTCGAGCAGGTGGCCGAGGTCTGCCTCAGGCACCGCATCGTGATCTGTTCGGACGAGATCCACTGCGACCTGATCCTCGACGAGCGGCAGCACGTCTGCACGGCCACACTGAGCCCCGAGGTGGAGCAGCAGACCATCACGCTCATGGCGCCCAGCAAGACCTTCAACATCCCGGGTCTGGGCTGTGCCCTGGCGATCATCCCCAACGGACACCTCCGCCGCCAGTTCGCAGACGCCAAGGCGGGCCTGGTCCCGCACGTGAACGTCTTTGGATTCGAGGCGGCCTTGGCCGCATACCAGTACGGAGAGCCATGGCGCAGGGCCTTGCTCAAGTACCTGGCGGCCAACAGAGACTGCCTTGTCCGGGAGGTCAACCGGATCCCCGGCCTGTCCATGGGGCCCGTGGAGGCGACCTACCTGGCCTGGATCGATGCCAGGGGCCTGGGCGTAGATGACCCTGCCCGGTTCTTCGAGCAGGCGGGTGTGGGACTGTCCGACGGGACGGACTTCGACGGTCCGGGATTCGTGCGGCTCAACTTCGGCTGCCCCCGCGTGACACTGGAGCAGGCCCTGGCCAGGATGGCGGGGGCAGTCCGGCCCTAGCGCCGGTGCACAGGGCTAGACCAACGGTCTTCCCCCGTTGAGCTGCTCGTACGCCATGATGTACCCTGCCACCATGTTCTCGACCGACCAGGCCTTGCGGGCCTCAACCATGATCCTCTGCATCTGCCTCTGCCACTGGTCCGGATGCATGCGGAAGTACCGATGGTAGCGCACCGTGGCGTCCAGGGCACGCCAGAGGTCCTGTGGGTCGTAGTGGGTGAACAGCACGCCGTTGCCGCGATCCATGGGTCCGCCCCAGGCCACGAGGCTCAGGGGGCTGATCTTGTCCTTGTGTCCTCCGGTCGCGCGATTCGTGGCCGTGGCCCCGTACAGGTTGCCCATGACATCGATCCGGCCAGAGGGCTCCACCAAGGAGGCCCCGAACACGTCGGCCGCCGCCGCATAGCCCAGCATGCTCAGGTCCGGATCGAACCGATGGACCGCGATCCTGCCTCCCGAGGCCGAGGCCAGACGCCCCATGACCTCCGCGTGGGATCGATCGGGACCCACCGGGTCTCCGACGACCGCGATCTGGACGTCCGCGTGCTCATCGACGAAACGCTGCGCGATCGCCTCCAGGAGCTCGATGCCTTGGTGTGCGGGATCCAGACAGGAGGGCCAGTACAGGAGGATTCCGTTCGGGTTCTGCCGCAGACCGGTTCTCCGCTGAAACTTGGCCAGGTTGGCCCGTTTGGCCTCGACCAGGTCATCATCGGGTCCGAACCGCATGGCCAGGCCAGGATGGCTCGGCCTTACGTCTTCCGGCTGGTTCTCGGGGTATGCCTCCGCCGGGATCCCGTTGGGTATGACGGTCACCCCGTTGCGGGCCCACTTGGCCCGGATCTCCAGCCGGACACCCTCTGCGACGACCACCGGGTCCACAACAGGGTTGTGCACAATCTCCTGCAGGAACGTCCGGCCCACGAAGCTGACCTGCGTGGCGTTCTTGACGGCCGTGGCCTGGGCGTCGACACAGGCGTGGGCACACCGGGCACACAGGATGAGCCTGTCCTTGAGCCGGTCCATGTTCACGCCGCGGAACAGGGGCACCGGGATGTCGGCCGTCTGGGTGTTGTGGACCGTGTGGAGCACGGGGATCCCCCGCAGGGCCGCGTAGGCCGTGACGATCCCGCCCGCCATCCAGTCGTTGGAGTGCAGCACGGCCCTGCCCTCGCACAGACCGTGGATCTCCTTGAGGGCGGTGTTCACGATCTGGCTCTGGAACTCGGCCGCGTTGGCCGCAGCGTCGCCGTCGTACGCGCTTGCGCAGCCGCGGTACCGGGCCGAGGCCACCAGGTGGACCCCGGCGGGCTCCGTCGAGTGGCCCCTCTGGATCGGCTCGGACCCGGTCCCACCCGCCTCTCCCCTGAACCGCCTGGGCAGGTCCAGGGTCACCACGTGCACCGGGATCCGTCTCTGGGACAGGCCCCTGCACAGGGCGGAGAGGACCTCTCCCAGGTCGCCGCTCCTTCCCGATCTATACGAGTCGAAATATCCCGTTCCCTCGGAGGGCATGCGCCCGGTCTCGGGGGTGATCAGGATGACCGCGGTCTGTTCCGTGCGCTTGTGCACGTTGAAGCACTTGACCCCGTACCGCAGCTCGCCCAGGGCCCGGGTCAGGGTTTGCGCTGCGGCCACGGGCGACCCATACGGGCTGAAGTACTCGTGCACCGACCCATCGGGCCCGCGGCCCTCGTGCAGGTAGTACAGGTGGTCCGAGGTCGTCAGGGTGCGGTAGCGGGACAGCCACTCCCCTCCGGCCTGCTTGACCTCGCCCTCCAGGGACTCGATCGCCTGAAAGAGCTTGTACTGGGTCATCGACCCAAGCCAGCCCTGGGTGTTGCGGGCCGCATCCGCCCACGAGGAGGTGGACAGGGGATGGATGTCCGCCAGCGGGCACTGGGCGTCGCGGAATCGCTCGGCGATCTCGGTGGGATTGGCCACGACCACGCTCCGCTCCTGGCCCAGGGCAACGGGCAACTCCCTCCAGAAGTCGAAGATCCCCTTGTCCTTCCAGATGTGCTCGCCGATGTGCTCGTAGTCATACCCGAGGATCACAGCCTCCCCGTCGATCTGGGCCAGGAAACGGGCGTACTGCGTTGCGGTCAGGGGGGCGTGGGGAAGCCGGAAGGCCACGTCGTCGCTCAGGTTCCGATTGCGGGCCAGGACCACCATGCGCCGGGCGCGGCCGTTTCGGGCCTTGGCCCTGAACACGGCGTTCCGAGACACCGGGTTGCCGCCGTTGGGCGCAAACAGGTCGTCCCGCTGCTCGCAGAGCATGGCCTGGTACCCCATGTCCGCCACGACGTTGGCGATCTCGTTGTTGTACATCAACTCCGTATTGCGAAAGGCCGTGGGCCTGGCCCCAAACAGGGTCTCCATGGCCTGGCGGTGCAGGACCACCTGCTCCCGGAACTCCGCCTTGTCAGGGTCCGCAAACAGCCCCGTGAGGGAGTGGTAGAAGGTCTCTTCCAGGAACTCGACCTGGCCGCGGGCCTCGCCCGCCTGGAACAGCTCGCGGAGCAGAGCGATCACCTGGGGTCTGTATCGCTGGGCCTGTTCCAGGAACGTGCCGGACATGCTCAAGCACACCTTGAACGACGGATGGGCCCGGATCAGGTCCACGAACAGGGCCGTGGCGGGCACATAACACTTGTCCGCCACCTTCTGGAAGACCTTCTCATTCTCCAGGTCCCAGAGGAAGGCCGGGCCGTCGGGATGGAGTCGATGGGGCTGATGGAGCTGGAAGTAGAATGTCACTAAGGGCATGGCAATAGCCTATAGGCAGGGGCGCAGGACGTCCAGGCAAAACGCCCCGGCGAGCCTGCCCGCGCACCGCGGACCCGCCACGGCAAGGACCGGCAGGATGGGCCTGGGCCGGGTCCCGCCCCCCCCTGCGCAGCCCGGTTTTGCACAACGGCCGACAGGGGGCTGGATGAGGATCCCCGTCAATCCACGATCTTGTAGACGACGTCTCCCCGTCGGACCCGATCCGGGACCTTCACCCCCACAGGGTCTCCGGCCTTGGCCTCACTCACCGGTGCGTTGTGGACCTGCATCGAGCCGACCACACACTCCACGTTCGTGGAGTGGCCCTTGATCAGGATCTTGTCCCCCACCTTCAGAGACCCCGTCAGTTCGATGGCGGCCACCACGGGCCGTGCGAAGAAATCCGACACTTGTCCTATCTTCTCTTCCGGCATCTCGAGCACTCCTTAATGGCCTTCCTGGCTGTGCTTCAAGGACGGCCGACTCCTGGATCATTGTATCCGAACCCGGATCGCCCACAAGCCCATGTCTGCCTCTGCCCCGCGTGTCCGGGTCTCAGGGGATCAGGGCCTACAGAACGTGCCAGATCTCCCTCGCGTACTCCCTCACGGTACGGTCGCTGGAGAAGGGGCCGGAGGCCGCCACGTTGAGGATCGCCCTGCGGGTCCAGTCCTCGGGCCTCCGGTACAGGGCATCGACGTGTCCCTGGGCCTGGGCGTAGGCGCCCAGGTCCGCCAGGTGCATGTAGTAGTCGCCGTGGACCAGCAAGGCCTCGCGCAGGGGCTCGAACACCCCCTTCTCGCCCGGGCTGAAGTGGTCCTTGAAGATGAGGTCCAGTGCGGCCCGGGTCTGGGGCTCGTTCTGATAGTGCCACTTGGGGTCATACCAGCCCCGGATCTCGATGACCTGATCGGCCGTGAGTCCGAACAGGAACAGGTTCTCCTCGCCGGCCGCCTGGGCCATCTCGATGGTGGCCCCGTCCCGCGTCCCGATGGTCAGCGCGCCGTTGAGCATGAACTTCATGTTGCCGGTGCCGCTGGCCTCGAACCCGGCCGTGGAGATCTGCTCGGACAGGTCGGTGGCGGCGATGAGCCGCTCCGCCGCGCTGACCCCGTAGTCCGGGACGAACACGACCTGGAGCCTCCTGCTCACGACCGGATCGCTGTTCACCGCGGCGGCCAGGTTGTTGATGAACTTGATGATCCGCTTGGCCAGGAAGTAGGACGGCGCGGCCTTGCCCGCAAAGAAGACGGTCCTGGCCGGGATGTCCAGGTCGGGGTTGTCGCGGAGCCGGTTGTACAGGATCACCAC
The DNA here is from genome assembly GCA_018007255.1 of Phycisphaerae bacterium. GTDB lineage: Bacteria > Planctomycetota > Phycisphaerae > Sedimentisphaerales > Anaerobacaceae > DTPU01. The sequence goes on from JAGOQT010000074.1 coordinate 9,862, forward strand.
GTGCAGGGCATTGAGCAACTGGCGCTTGTACGCGTGGATCCGCTTGATCTGGCTGTCGAACATCGTGTCCGGGTCCACGCTCAGTCCGTGCCGGGCCTTGAGCCAATCGGCGAGCCGGACCTTGGCCTTGTGCTTGGCCTGGCGGAAGGCCTGGCGAAAGGCCGCGTCCTCGGCCAGGGGACGCAGGCGCTGGAGCTGATCCAGGTCCGTGATCCACCCCAGCCCGATCGTCTCCGTGATCAGCTCGGCCAGGAACGGGTTGGCCAAGGCCAGCCAACGGCGAGGCGTGATCCCGTTGGTCTTGTTGCTGAACCGCTCCGGGAACATCTCCACGAAGTCCTTGGCCACACGGGTCCGCAGCAGGTCGGTGTGGATCGCAGACACGCCGTTGACCGCATGGCAACCCACCATGGCCACGTGGGCCATGCGGACCCAGCCGCCCCGCTGCCGATCGATCACGCCCATGCGGCGGCACCGCCGCTCGCCAGCCCCGGAGGGACCCGCGGGCTCGTTCGGATGGGCGGACCGGATGTCCTGCTCGAGTCTCTGCTGGATCTCCGTGATCAGCTCCAGGTGGCGGGGGGCGATGGCCCGGAAGAACCGTACGGGCCACCTCTCCAGGGCCTCGGGCAGCAGGGTGTGGTTCGTGTACGCACAGACCCGGCGGGTCAGGTCCCAGGCCCGATCCCATTCCAGGCGGGCCTCGTCCACAAGGGCCCGGAGCAGCTCCGGAACGACCAGGGCCGGGTGCGTATCGTTGAGTTGGACGGCCGCCCGGTCCGGAAGCCTCGCCCAGTCGCGCTCCTGGGAACGGAACCGCCGCACGAGATCCGACACGGAGCAGACCGACAGGAAGTACTCCTGCACAAAGCGAAGGACCCTGCCCAGGGTCGTGGAGTCGTCCGGATAGAGCACGCGGGCGATGGTCTCTGCAGCCAGCCCCCCCGACAGGGCCCCCACGAAGTCGCCCGTGCAGAAGCGGTCGAACTGGAAGCCCTGCTGGGCCAGGGGCTGCCACAGCCGGAGGGTGTTGATCGTCTCGCCCCCGTATCCCACCACGGGTCGATCGCAGGGCACGCCGAGCAGAACCGACGGCCGGCCGGACACGATGCGGAACGCCCCCCTCCGGATCTCAAACGAGCAAGGCAGGTGCACCTCCACCGCCTCTTCGGGCCTGGCCTTCTCCCAGGGGTCGGGGCGGGACAGCCACGGGTCGCCCTCTTCCTGCTGCCAGCCCTCGTGAAAGACCTGCTTGAACAGGCCGTACTCATATCGAAGGCCGTATCCCATGGCGGGGATCTGCAGGGTCGCCATGGAGTCCAGCAAACAGGCCGCCAACCTCCCCAGGCCTCCGTTGCCCAGCCCGGGGTCCGGCTCCTGCTCGACCACGGCCTCCCAGTCCCAGCCGCGGTCCCGGCAGATCTGTCGAAGGAGCGGTTCGATGCCGAGGTTCAGGGCGTTGTTCTGCAGGGACCGGCCCAGCAGGAACTCCATGGACACGTAGTAGACCCGCTTGGCGGCGCGGTCGCGATGGGCCTGGTCCGTGGCCCGCCACCGCGGTTCGGTCCGCTCCATCACCGCCCTGGCCAGGGCCTCATACGACTCGCGGGACAACGCCGTCACTCCTCCGGCAGCTTGGCCAAGTCCGCATCCGCGCCGGCGATCATCAGGATGTCGTCTTTGTAGAGGACCGTGCTGGGCAGGGGGATGTTCACGATGGAGGCCTTGGCCTCCTTTCGACTCTGGACGTTGGGGCCTCGCTTGATCAGGACCAGGTTCAGGTTGTACTTCTGCCTGAGCTGGAGGTCCATGACGGTCTTGCAGTCGAAACTCGGAGGGGCCTTGATGCGGGCCAGGCTGTAGCCCGGGGCGAAGTCGATCTTCTCCCAGATCTGCGGGGCGATCAGCTTGTAGGCCCATCTCTGGGCGGACTCGATCTCCGGATAGATCACCTCGGTCGCCCCGATCTTGAGGAAGACCTCCCCGGACGTGGGGCTCTCCGCGCGGGCGTAGATGTCCTTGATCCCCATCTGGCGGAGGTTCACCACGGTGAGCACCGCGGACTCGAAGCCCTTCTGGCCCATGCCGATCACGGCCACGTCCACCTTGTCCACACCCTGGGCCTTGAGGGCCTCCTCATCCGTGCCGTCCAGACGCACGGCCAGGCTCACCTGATCGCGGATCAACTCGACCGGCTCGCGATCTCGATCGATGGCAATGACCTCGGCCCCGCTCATGGCCAAGGCAATGGAGAGCTTGGTCCCAAAACGACCCAGTCCGATGACAGCGAATTTTCTCATTGGCCGATTCCTACCCAAGATTCGAGGGAGAAGGATTTTATCGCAGGCCCGGCCCGTTGTCCAGGGAAAAGCCCTGGCCGCAGAGTCTCTCCGAACAACCCCTCTGGCTTCGCCCGGCTGCAAGGGCCGACGATGGATGATTCGGATAGGCCCTCAGCCGACCACGATGCCCTCCGGCGGATACGTGTATCGAGGCTGCCGGGTGTCGAAGGTCAGGGCCGCGGCCAGGCTCAGCGGACCCAGGCGGCCCACGAGCATCAAGGCCATGAGGATGAGCTTGCCCCCCGTGGTCAGGGAGGCGGTGATGCCGGTCGAGAGGCCCACCGTGCCCAAGGCGGAGGTCGCCTCGAACATGAGATCCAGGAACTTCTTGTCGCTGAGCCGCTCGGTGAGGGTCAGCCCCAGGACCCCCACGAACAGCGCCGCGCCGTACAGGGAGACCACGGCCAGGGAGCGGCTCACAAAGGCCTGGCTAATCGAGCGGCGGAACATCTGGATCTCACCCCTCTGGTACAGGGTGCCGATCACGGACATGACCACCACGGCTATGGTCACGGTCTTGACGCCTCCGGCCGTGCCGCCTGGGGAGCCCCCGATGAACATGAGCAGGATCAACACGAACTTGCTCGACTCGGTCAGTGCGCCCACGTCCACGGTGTTGAACCCCGCGGTCCTGGCTGTGACGGACTGGAAGAAGGCCTCCGGCACACGCCTGGCCACGCCCGCCCCGGCGGCGGTGGCGTAGCGCTCAAACACGAGGATCCCCAAGGTGCCGGACAGGATCAGGATGCCCGTGACCGCCAGGACGATCTTGGCCTGGAGGGAGAACCGCTTGGGCGGCTCCATCATGAACCGGCACTGCCTGAAGCAGACCCACTTGAAGGCCCGCTTGACCCGGTCCAGGACGACCGCGCCCAGGTTGTAGAGCACACCGAAGCCCAGGCCGCCCAGGACGATCAGCGGACAGAGCACGGCATAGATCTCCCAACTGCGGGCGTACGACGTGAGGTTGCCGGTGAACAGGCTGAACCCGGCGTTGCAGAATGCGCTGATCGAATGAAAGACGCTGTAGAACCACTTCTGGGTCTCGCCGCCCACCCAGCTCGGGTCGTTGTCCCAGAGCCCCATGAGACCCACGGCCCCCAGGGTTTCTATGGCTATGGTCACCGTGAAGATGAAGGCGATCAGGTGGGGGATGCGGTTGAGGGTGCTTGCGCTGAGCAGGTCCTGCATGGCCACGGACTCCCGGACCGAGAAGGCCTGGCCGAAGAGCAGGGCAAAGACCGCACCAAACATCACGATCCCAAGGCCACCCAGCTGGATCAGGACCAGGATCGCGAACTGGCCCATGAAGGTGAACTCCCTGCCGATGTCCTTGACCGCCAGACCCGTGACGCAGGCGGCCGAGGTGGAGGTGAACAGGCTGTCCACGACCGTGATGTTCT
>JAGOQT010000417.1 GCA_018007255.1 Phycisphaerae bacterium
GCGGTGTACCATGTGACGATGCGGGGCAACGACCGCAGGATTGTCTTTGGTGACGACTTCGACCGGCAGCGGTTCCTTGCCAAGCTGGCCGAGAGCGTGACCCTCTTTGAGATCCGCTTGCACCTCTACTGCCTTATGACCAACCATGTCCACCTGGTCTTCGGCACGCCTCGAGCGAATCTGAGCCGTTTCATGCAGCGACTTGAGACCGCCTATACGGTCACCTTCAACCATCGCCACAAGCGGTGCGGGCATCTGTTCCAGGGGCGATTTGGATCGGTCCTGGTGGACCAGGACGCCCACATGCTCAAGCTGAGCCGGTACGTCCACCTGAATCCCGTGTTTACCAAGGCGGCCCGGGAACTCTCTCTCAAGGAGCGTGTGGCGATCCTGCGGACCTATCCGTGGAGCAGCTACCGCAGTTACATAGGCCGGGTTGAGCCGGAGTCGTTCGTGGACTACGGCCCGGTACTGGAGATGGTTGGATCCAAGGGATCCAGTCGGAAGGGGGCGTATCGCCGGTTTGTGGAGAGCGGGATCGAGGACATCGATGCGGCGTTCATCGAGACGAAGCGGGCCTCTCGACTGTGCCTCGGTTCGGAGGGCTTCCGAGACCGTGTGGAGGCCCTCTATCAACAGGCATTGGAGGGGCGGACGGATCCGGAGGACGTCTCCTTCAGGCGTGGCGGGCGCACGGCCTCGGTGGAGAGGATCACGTCGTTGGTCTGCCAGGAGTTCGGCGTGGACAAGGATCGTATCCTGAGCCGTCGTCGAGACAGTCTGGTCCGACCGGTCCTGGCGAGGCTGCTGTGCCAGATGGGGGGACTGACGCAGCGTGCGACCGCGGAGATCCTGGGCCTTCGCAGCGGGGCGGCAGTGAGTGTCCAACTCAGGCGCCTGGATGCCGCCCTGTCGCGAGATCGCCGACTTGCTGAGAGGGTGGCTGTCATAGAGTCCAGGCTTCGGGAAGACCAAGGGAAGGTCTGACCGGACGCCTCGCAAATTGTTATGTTAAGGTCTGACCCTCGATTGGTTGTAATGGAAGCGCGTACGGTGCGTCTATACGGGTAGTGTGGACTAGGAGGTCACGGATATGGGCGCATTGATCGCGTTTCTGTGCTGGTGCATCCTGTGGGTGCTGTGTTGGCCCCTGGCCCTGCTGATCCTGCTCTTCTCGCCCCTGATCCTGCTCGTCCTGCTGGTGGTCTGGGTCCTTGTGATGGGCGTCTGCGGCCTGGGCGCGTTCCTGGGGGCCCTGTTCATGCTCCCGGCCCGCGCCCTGGGTTATCGCGGTCGGCGTTGAGCCCTGGACGGGGCTACAGGTTCGCCCTGACGTACTGCACGGACCGGACAAAGGGGATCATCCCGTCGCAGGGGATCTGGCCCTTGAGACGGGTCCAGAGGGGGTGGTGCGTGGGGTGGATGAACCGCTCCGGGTGGGGCATCAGGCCCAAGACCCTGCCCGTGGCGTCGGTCAGACCGGCGATGGAATCCACGGAGCCGTTGGGGTTGATCGGGTAGGGGCCCTCTCGCCCGTCCTGGTCCACGTACTTGAACGCAATGCAGCCCTGGGCCCGCAGCGACTCCAGGGTCTGCTGGTCCTTGGTGACGACCTTGCCCTCGCCGTGCGCGATCGGCAGGGTGACCCGCCTGCCCGGCTCCACGAACACGCACCGGTCCGTGTGCGGCTCCAGGACGACCCATCGGTCCTCGTACTTGGCACTGTCGTTGTCCGTGATCGTCACGAGCTCCTGTCGCCGGGCCCCCTCCAAGCCGGGCAGAATGCCGGCCTTGACCAGGACCTGAAACCCGTTGCAGATCCCCAGGACCAGCTTGCCCTGCTCAATGAACCTGCGGACCGCATCCTCCAGGTGGTGGATCACCTGATTGGCCAGGATCTTGCCTGCAGCCACATCGTCCCCGTAGCTGAACCCCCCCGGGACGACCAGGATCTGAAACCCGTCCAACAGGGTCTTGTCCTCGATGAGCCGGTTGATGTGGACCCGCTGGGCGTGCGCGCCCGCCTGCTCGAGTGCGTACTGGGTCTCCAGATCGCAGTTGATGCCTGCCGCCCTGAGAACGATTGCCTTGACCTCGGTCATCTCACGTTCCTAATCCCATGCCAACGGTCTTTGCCAGGCCTGTTTCAGTGCAGCCAGGTCCGCGTCGAGCACGACCTTGTTGCCGCCGGCCCTGACGGCCAGGCGGGGCTCCCCGGTGACTCGCCCGATCTGTCCGAACGGCAGATTCAGCATGCGCCGGGCAAAGGCGTCGAAGTGCTGGGGCTCGACCTCCACCACATATCGGGAGGTCGACTCGCTGAAGAGCTGGACGTCGATCCGGACCGCGTCCTCGGCCTTGGGCAGGCCCCGCAGGTCCGCCTCGATCCCGTATCCGCCTGCAAAGGCCATCTCCGCCAGGGCCACGGCCAGGCCGCCCTCCGAGCAGTCGTGGCAGCTCTGGACCAGGCCGTCGCGGATTGCCTGGGCCACACGGGCTGCGATCCGCGGGCCCTTGTTCAGGTCCACCTTGGGCACATGGGCCCCCACATGTCCCTGGGTCCTGTAGTAGTGCGAGCCGCCCAGCTCGTTGCGGGTCAGGCCCACCACGAACAGGAGGTTCCCGGGGGCCTTGAGGTCCATGGTGATGCACCGGGCCGCGTCATCCACCAGGGAGATCGCGCTGATCAGCAGGCTGGGCGGGATCCCGAGGGTCCGTCCATCCTCGCACGCGAACTCGTTGTTCAGGGAGTCCTTCCCCGAGATGAAGGGGGCCCCAAAGGCCATGGCCCCGTCGTAGCAGGCCTGGGCTGCGCGGACCAGGGAGCCGAACACCTCGGGCTTTGCGCAGTTGCCCCAGCAGAAGTTGTCCAACAGGGCGATCCGGTCGAACCGGGCCCACACGCAGATCAGGTTGCGGATCGCCTCGTCGATCCCGGCCAGGGC
>JAGOQT010000418.1 GCA_018007255.1 Phycisphaerae bacterium
GGCCAGCACCGTGCACGAGGGCAAGATCTCCACCGCGGCCTACAGCGTGAACATCGGGCGCAACAGCCAGGAGACCACCCGCTTCTACGACGGGCAGATCGACGACGTGCGGATCTACCATGGGGCCCTGTCGCGGTCGGAGATCGGCAAGCTGGTCGCCCCGTAGGCACACACTCGGGGCCTGAAGGAGGTGTCTCAGATGGTCAGACAAACCCTGTTTGTCGTGGCGGCGGTTGCGGTCTGCGCGGCGTATGCCCGTGCGGAGGTCTCCATCCCCGTCGAGAACTACAGCTTCGAGCTGCCCGGCACAGGCAAGCCGTCGATCGACCAGAAGGGGACTGTGCCGGGCTGGGCCAAGACCGAGATCACCACTCAGTCAGGCGTGGAGCAGGGCTGGACCCCCACGCACGGCAGGTACACGGCCTACATGGGCCTGGATGCGGAGATCTACAACACCACGGGATTCCTCGCCCTCGAAGGGGACCAGTTCCAGTTGGTGTTCGATGCCCGTTCCACGTGGCAGGCCAATCTCCTGCGCACGCAGCTCTACTACCTGGACGGCCAGACCCGCGTCGTGTTCGCATCCAGCGACATCGACCTGACTCCGGAGACCCCTCCTGCCGCGCAGAACGCGATGCGGACGCTCTACATGGACAGCAATGTCGTGGGGCCGGAACTCAACGATCGGAAGGTGGGCATCCAGTTCAAGCACGTGAACGCCGGGAAGTGGGACACGAACATCTGGTGCGGCCTTGACTTCGTGGAGCTGAGGCTGCTGACCCCCCTCAAGAGGGCGCAGACCCCCTCTCCCGTGCATGAGGGCTTTGTCCCGACCACCGAGGTGCCCCTGGCGTGGGTCCCCGGCCCCAATGCCCCTGCAGTGGAGCGGTATCGGGTGTATCTGAGTGCAGACCGGGCCCAGGTCGAACAGGGCTCGGCTCAAGCGGACAAGGGCGAGGTCACGGTTGCAGGGTACACGGCGAGAGACCTCGAGAAAGGCGGGACCTACTACTGGCGGGTGGACTCGGTCCTGGGGGCCGAGACGTTCCGGGGGAACGTCTGGCAGTTCAGCGTGACCTCGACCTCGGCCTATCACCCTGATCCGGCCCGCGGGGAGACCTATGTGGCCCTGGACAAGGTGCTCACGTGGTCCGCGGGTTCAGGCAGCCTGGCCGGACACGTGGTCTTCTTCGGCGAGGACTTCGATGCAGTGGCCAATGCCCCGGTCGGTCTCGCCGGGCCCGCACCCTTCAGGGCCCTCCTGGAGCAGACCACGGACACGGCCTGGTCGCCCGCGGCGGCCGGTCTGGCCCTGGAGACCTCCAAGACCTACTACTGGCGGGTCGACGAGGTCGAGGACAGCGAGTCGCCCGGGGTCCTGCACAAGGGGGATGTCTGGAGCTTCACCACGGTCCCCATCAAGGGCCTGGGCTCGATCGTGCGTGAGGTCTGGGAGGACGTCGAGGGTACGGCCGTGGCGGACCTGACCGCGGACCCGAACTACCCCGACCGCCCGGACGCCCTGGAGGTCCTGAAGAAGTTCGCGATCGAGCCGATCGGCATCCTGAACTACGGGTCCAGGACCCAGGGTTGGCTCTATGTCCGCGCACCTGGCGAGTACACGTTCTGGATCGCCAGCGGGGAAAACAGCGAGCTCTGGTTCGGGGACCACCCCTCCACGGCCTCCCTCATCGCGCGTGTGGACGATTGGACCGAGCCCCAGGAGTGGGGAAAGTTCCCGGAGACCCAGCAGTCCCAGCCCGTTTCTCTGGAGGGAGGCGGGGCGGTCTATTACATCATGGCCCTCCACAAGAAGGGGACGGCCTATGAGAACCTGGCCGTGGCCTGGAGCGGACCGGACACGGGCGGAGAGCGGCAGATCATCCCGGGTACGAGCCTGATCCCCTTCAGCGAGGTTGTGCTCCTGGAGGCCGCAGGCCCTCGCCCGACCAACCATGCTGCAGACGTGGAGGGCAGGCCCACACTGGCCTGGGTGGCCGGGCCCCATGCCGCCTCGCACCAGGTCTACCTCGGCACAGACGCGGAGGCCGTCGAACATGCCGGGCCGTCCTCGCCGGAGTATCAGGGCATGCGGGACCTGGGCTCGGAGGTCCTTGTGCCCGGGCGACTGGCCTTTGAGACCGCCTACTACTGGCGGGTGGACGAGGTCAATGCCGCGCACCCGGACGGTGTGTGGCCGGGCAAGGTCTGGACGTTCACCACGGGCAACTTCCTGGTCGTGGATGACTTCGAGGGGTACGACGATCTGTGCAACCGGGTCTTCTTCAGTTGGCTCAGCGGGGCCCCGGACAACGGGTCTCAAGACCCGAACTGCCCCAAGCCGGCCTATGCGGGCAATGGGACCAGCTCCACGGTCGGGAACTACGACCCGCCGTTTGCCGAGCGGACGACGGTCCACCTGGGGCGCCAGGCCATGCCGTTCTGGTACGACAACACGGCCGGCCCGTTCTACTCCGAGACCCAGCAGGAGTGGTCCGTGCCGCAGTCCTGGACAGACAGCGGCGTGAACGCCCTGACCGTGTACCTGCGGGGGGATGCTCCGGCCTTCCTGGAGACCGCCTCGGGCACGATCCTGATGAACGGCACGGGCGCGGACATCTGGGGCACAACGGACCAGCTCCGATTCGCGTACAGGCGGCTGACGGGCAACGGCTCGATCACGGCCAAGGTCGAGGGCCTGACCGATGTGGACACGAACGCCAAGGCCGGGGTCATGATCCGCGAGACCCTGAACGACTACTCCATGCACGCCCTGGTGAACGTCACGCCCGGCGCAGGGCTGGAGTTCATTCGGCGCCCGACCACGGTGGGCGAGAGCACCAGCGCGGTGCAGGCGGGTCTGACCGCGCCCTACTGGGTCAGACTGACGCGGAGCGGCGAGACGTTCACCGCCGAGTGTTCCGCGGACGGTGT
>JAGOQT010000419.1 GCA_018007255.1 Phycisphaerae bacterium
GTTGGAGAGGGCTGTGTTCCCTCCGGACATGGCCCCCCCGACGTTCGTCTGGAGCGATCCCTGCGAGAATGCCGATGCGTGGGCCATCGAGGTGAGTCCCGCTCAGGAGGGGGATCGCCTCTACGCGCTCACGCAGGGCTCGGCACCGCCACGTCCTCACGACACGGACCCCGGAACCCGTTCCAAGGCCGCTGCTGCGTACCAGCCGCCGGCAACGGCGGTGCCGCGCAGACGCTGGAAACCCGATGAACACGTGTGGGAGCAAATCAAGGGTATGTCGGGCGGCCAGCTCGTAACGATCGCCCTTGCAGGCCTCGACAGCCTGCAGCCCGGCCGACCCCTATCGTATGGGAGCGTAAGGATCGGCGTCTCCGCGGACCCGGTCCAGGCCCCCATCTTCTACCGCGATCTGCCCCTGCCGTTCCGCCATGCCCTCAACAACGTGGAACTGATTCGCTGGCGTCTGGGCGAGGTCTCTTCAACCAGTCCGCCCGTCTTGTTGACCGGCATGAAGGTGTGCGCCAACTGCCACTCCTTTACGCAGGACGGCAAGACACTGGCCATGGACGTTGACTACGGGAGCGACAAGGGCTCCTACGTCATTGCAGAGGTCCGGCCAACCACGGTCTTGGAGCGGGACCATGTGATCTCGTGGAGCGACTACCAACGCGATGCCAAGGAACCGACCTTCGGCCTTCTGGCCCAGATCTCCCCGGACGGCAGGTACGTGATCAGCACAGTCAAGGACCGGTCCGTATTGGTTGCCTTGGACGAGCTGGACTACTCCCAGAGGTTCTTCCCAGTGGCGGGTATCCTTGTCGTCTACGACCGGCAGACGAGGCAGTTCTTCCCGCTGAAGGGGGCGGACGACCGGCGCTACGTCCAGAGCAACCCTGTGTGGAGTCCCGACGGCAGGACCATCCTCTTTGCGAGGAGTGAGTCGGCCGTGCTCACGGGGATCAAGGACCCTTGCTCCGCGGTCGTTGAGAAGGAGGAGGTCAAGGAGTTCTTTGAGGGCGGCAAGGAGTTCCGCTATGACCTGGTCCGAATCGACTTCAACGGGGGGCAAGGCGGCGCGGCGATGCCCGTACCCGGCGCCTCGGATAATGGCAAGAGCAACTACTTCCCCCGATTCTCCCCGGATGGCCGGTGGATCGTCTTCTGCCAGAGCGACGGCTTCATGCTCCTCCAGCCCGACAGCACACTCATGATCATGCCCTCGGCAGGCGGCACGCCGCGGACCCTGCGGTGCAACCTCCCGGGCAGGATGAACTCCTGGCACAGTTGGTCGCCCAACGGACGGTGGCTCGTCTTCGCCTCCAAGGCGGCCGGCCCTTTCACTCAGCTCTGGCTGACCCACATCGACCCGCAGGGTGAAGACAGCCCTGCCGTGCTCTTGGAGCACTTCACCGCTGCGGATCGCGCGGCGAACATCCCCGAATTCGTCAACATCGGGCCGGGCCAGCTCAGAGAGATCCGACCGGAGTTCGCGGACTACTATACCCACTACCGGATCGGGGTCGGCCACGAACAGCGTCACGAGTATGAGAAGGCCGTCGATGAGTTCCGGCAGGCCCTGAGCGAGCACCCAGACCATGTCGAGTCGGTCTACCTGCTGGCCTCCTGCCTGGCCCGGCTCGACCGCCGCCAGGACGCCATGGTCCACGCGAGAAGGGCCGCTCAGCTAGCCCCGAACAGCCCCATGGTACACGGACTGTTGGGGGGGCTGCTCTCCAGCGTGGGCTGGTACGGTGAAGCCCTGGGCCACCTGGAGGCCGCCCATGCAGCCAACCCCAGGGACGTGACCGTGGCCAACAACCTGGCCTGGGTGCTGGCTACGTGTCCGGACGTCGCCTACCGAGACGGTCTGCGGGCCGTGCGCCTGGCCGAATGGGCCTGTAAGGCGACCTCCTATGGGTCTCCCCCGTTGCTGGACAGCCTGGCGGCCGCGTATGCGGAGGTCGGCCGGTTTGATCAGGCGATAGCCACGACCCAGCAGGCCATCGAGATCGTCCGGACCAACCCCAAGGCCTCCACCCAGACGCTCGAATCGCGGCTGAGGGAATACGAGGCCGGTCGGCCGTGGAGAGAGCCGGCCAGTGAATGGGGTGGGTGATTCTTGAGATTTCTTCCTTGACGGGAGGACATGGACGGGGCGATGATATTACTATAGGTCCGTGCGCCTGCACGGATTCACTCTGGGCACGCGGGCCCGACAGCGGCACACCAGAAAAGTCCAAACAGGTCATGCGGGAGACTCGGCTCGGTTGCGCGCCGGTCGAGGTTGAACTCAGACGTTGCGCTGTGGGAGGACCACGTCATGAGGACGCGAGCATCTGTGCTTTGGGCGATCGCACTGGCAGCGGCGGTCCCGTCATCGGGGCGTGCGGCCATTGTGTACTCCGGATCCCAGAACGTGACGCTGGCACTGAGTCCCATGTCTCCGATGGACTCCAAGATCATTGAGCTGGGCGGCATGGCCGAAGACTGGGACGACTTCAGGGTCGACCTGTGGCTGGACATGGGCACGATGACGATGTCCGGGATGGGTTCGTCGATGGCGATGGCGGGCATGGGCACCCATCTGGCCATCTATGCACCGATGAGCATGGCCGTAGGGATGGACATGGGGGTGGGAATGGGCACGGGCATGGGTGGCATCCTGGGCCTCCGAACGCTCGTCCTGAATAACCCTATGGGCGGCGCGATCGGCGGGGATTCCTTCTTCGACGTGTTCCTCGACGTCTCCCTACCGGATCAAGGCGGTGAGTTTGGCGAAGGAGGGGGGTATATCGGCCTTCAGACCGCCATGGGACAGTACGGCTGGGTGCACATGCTGACGGGCGTGCATCGCGTGGTCTTTGATGAGTGGGCCTACGAAGACCGCCCAGGCGTCCCGATCGCGGCCGGTCAGGGCAGGAC
>JAGOQT010000420.1 GCA_018007255.1 Phycisphaerae bacterium
CCTGGATCCTGTGCGAGGAGCAGGACCGTGCGCAGGAGGCGGTTGCCCTGGCGGATCGGGGCCTGGAGATCAATAGGGACTACGTGGACCTCGTGGACACCCGCGGGGTGGCCTACTATCGGCTCGGTCGGTACGACAAGGCGGTGGAGGACCTGGCCCGGTGTGTTGAGATGTACCCGGCGGGCAACCCGGCCGGCGCGGGATCGCGGTTCCATCTGGCGAGGGCCTACGCGAAGCTGAAACGCAGTGCAGACGCGATCCGGCTCCTCAAGGAGGCCTTGGACCTTCACAAGCGGATCGGCGGACTGACGGCCGCAGACGTGGCTGAGGCCGAGAAGCTCCTGGCCGACCTGCAGCCCTGACGGACGACACGACGGTAAGATGGTAAGAACGGAGAGAAACCGTCGGACCGTCGGACTGTCAGACGGTAAGACCGTGGTGTCGCCGCCTACTGGATGCGAACCGGCCTGGGCACAAAGACTGATAACATAGCCACGAAACCCACGAAAACACACGAACGAAGAGGCTCCCGCCGCAGTTCGAGTCCCGTCCCCGCTCCAAGGCCGGCTACGCGGACGCTTCGCGTCCGGCCGTCAGGCATTCGCCTGCCGGGTGGTCTGCGCAGGTCTTCGTTCCGCAAGCGAGCTTGCTCCACGCAGACCTGCTTGCCCACAGGCCAACCACGCCCGGTGGTCGAGAAGGTAGGAACGTAGGAAGGTACGAAGGTAAGAACGGACAAGAACTATCAGACCATCGGACTGTCAGACAGCACGACCGTGGCGGCTTCGCCGCCCTGCGGTATAACGGAGCCACTGTTTAACTGAAGCGGCGAGCGTGATGCGCAAAGGGGTAGGTGAAGGACCGACCGCAGCAGGCTTGAGCCGTCCGATCGTGGCCGAGTCTGAGACGGCGACGCAAGCTGGCTTGCAGAGCCGTCTCGGGCGGAGGCCACCCATGGAGGCCCGCGGCCTCCATGGCACGGCGGAGCCGTGGATCAGACGGCGGACCCCCGCACACCCCAGCACCCCCGCCCCGGCGCCAGCGTTCGTGTATTTTCGTGGGTTTCGTGGCAGAGAATCAGTACCTGAGTCCTGTTCTTCCATCCTACCTTCTTACCATCTTACCTTCCTACCTTCTCTCCGTTCAGCACGCCACGCCTCTCTCCGTTGACGGGACCCGAGGTCCAGGCTTACACTCCTGCATGTGTTCTGTGGTTGTAGTGGGCGCGTGTGAGGCTGGACTCTATGGATGGGCACCCCAATCCCTCCGCGATTCGCGTGATCGCCCCGTGTCTGGGTAAGCGGTTCTCCGGCATCAATGCCAGTATGATCGCTGTGCTGCCGGAGCTGAACAGGGCCGTGCCCATTGCGGCCCTGGGCTTCCACATCCCTCCGCACGTCCCCCGTATCGGCTTCCGGCAGTTCCTTGGCTTGAGACTCTGCGGTGCGTGGCGGATCTGGCATGCCCGCCGGAACATGGATATGCTTGTGGGATTGGTCCTGCGGCGGATCCTCCGCTTCAAGATCCTCCTGGTCTTCACCTCTGCTGCACAGCGCCCGCACAGTTGGATCACCCGCTGGTATGTCCACCGCATGGACGCCCTGATCTGCCCGACCGCTGCTGCAGCCTCATTCCTGGACCGGCCCGCGCAGGTCGTCTCCCACGGGGTCAACACCCGCGTGTTTCATCCGCCGGCGGATCGCAGTGCGGAGTGGGCTGCTCGAGGCCTGCCCGGTCGATACGGGATCGGCGTGTTCGGGCGACTCCGACCCCAGAAGGGGACCCAGGAGTTTGTGGAGGCGATGATCCGGGTGCTGCCCCAGCGTCCGGGGTGGACGGCGGTCCTGGTGGGGCAGACCACAAAGGAGTTCCTGCCCTTCGAGCGGCGAATGCGGGCCAGGCTCAGCCAGGCGGGCTTGGACGACCGGGTCGTGTTCACGGGGTTCCTCAAGGACCCCCAGGACGTCCCTGCGTGGTATCGGGCCATGAGCGTGGTCGTGTGTCCCAGCCGGGTGGAGGGCTTCGGCCTTCCGTGTCTGGAGGCCATGGCCTCGGGATGCCCAGTGGTGGCCACTCGCACCGGCGCCTGGCCCGAGCTGATCCGTGAGGGCGAAGACGGGTACCTGGTCCCGTGCCAGGACGTGTCCGCCCTGGCGGACGCCATCCTAAAGGTGACCGCGGACCCGGCCCGCCTCGATCCGATGGGCCGATCCGCGAGGGAGAAGGTGGCCAGCCGCTATCGCATCGAGGACGAGGCCGCCGGGATCCTCGCAGTCTATGAGCATCTCTTCGCCCGGCATGGGACAGCGATGACACAAGAGAACGGAGGAGAACCGTCGGACGGTCGGACAGTGAACGGGACGACGGTAAGAGGGTAAGAACGTAGGATGAAGGGACAGGACTCAGGTACTGATTCTCTGCCACGAAACCCACGAAACCACACGAACAAAGAGGCTCGCGCCGCAGCTCGAGTCTTGTCCAGGTTCCAGGGGCCGCCGTACGCAGACGCTCTGCGTCTGCCCGTCAGGCATGCGCCTGCCGGGTGGGCTGCCCAGATCTTCGTTCCGCAAGCGAGCTTGCTCCTCGCAGACCTGCTCGCCCACAGGCCTACGGCTTGTTCGCGGCTGGCGTGATGCGCAACGCGGAATGCGCCATAGCGTCACCCCGACCGGAGGCCCGCGTGAGCGGGCCGGAGTGGAGGGGTCTAATAGAACGAGCCCGCGTAGCGGACCGTTGTGGCCCCTGCGCGGCCAGGCGCAAGGCCACACTGGGCCGGATGGACGATGGATGAAGGTGGACGGCGGAGAAAGGCGGAAGGAGGAAGGCGGAAGGCGGAAATCAAGGCCTGACGACTCGCACGCTGCGTTCAGGTCTTCGGGGGTCAGACCGGATACGGGTAGACGGGTCACTTTTTAGC
>JAGOQT010000421.1 GCA_018007255.1 Phycisphaerae bacterium
GACGTGGACTGGGGCCTCGTGGGCCGGCCCTCGCTCGATGCGCCCGATCCGGGGGTCTGACCCGGGCCCTTCACGCGGAGGCCGAGGACACGGAAACGGCCCTGGGGATCCCGGCCCAAGGCCAGTCGCTGGCCCGTGACCTCCACTGTGTTCAGGCGGAGCGTGGACCGACCCGGGTCCCACAGGGCCCCGCTCAGGGCCAGGCCTTCCAGCCCGAACAACTCCGCGCGATCCTCCAGGCGCAGGTCCCGCACGGCCAGGTCGCCGCCCAGCAGGCCGTCCGGGGGCCTGGGGCCCACGGACGCGGTCACATGGCAGGCGAACCGGCCCGCCTCGTACTCAGATTCAAGGCCTAACTGGTCCAGATATGGCAGAAGGGCCTTGAAGGACACGCCCTGGACTCGGAGGTCCAGGTCGCAGGTCTTGACCGCGGAGAGCAGGTCTGCGCGGCCCGCCACCTCGCAGGACTCGAACAGACCGGGCCCGGAGAACCGGGCGAGGATCGCTGCGTCGACCGGGGCCGATCCTGCGCCGCCCCGGAGGGGTCCGATCTGTGCGTCTTCCAGGCGGATGGCCGCCTCTGTCTCGGGCACGGCGACCCGGTCCTGCCAGGTCAGGGCCAGGTCCTCCAGGTGGACCCCTTCCAGCGTCCAGGCCCACAGTGCAGGACGGGCCTGGGGCGCAGGGTCCCGGGTCATGGGGACCGGGTCCGGCCGCCTGCTTGAAGCGGGTGGGCGCCCTGTGATGACCGACAGGCCGGCCACCTCGATGCCTTGCTCGCGGACCCGGCGGAGCGAGACCTGGCCCTCGGCCACCTCCAGGTTCTGGATCTGGAGTGAGTGCCCGGGTCCCAACCTGGCCAGTACGGAGCATCGACCCAGCCCCACGTCCTCGCGGCCGTCCGCAGTGAGCCTCAGGTCGGCCAGGTCGGCCATGCAGTGCAGGACCTTGGGCTCAGGGGACCGCGACCCGGGTGCATCCGGGGCAGGGGCATTGGGCTCTACGACGGCCATGTGGAGGTCGCTGCGGAAGCCCAGATCGATGGTGCGGGCCGCGGGCTCCAGGCCGAGTTCTGCCAGATAGGCCCGGACCGGTTCGAGGTGCAGGCCTCGGCCGTAGCAGGTGAAGGTCGCGTCCAGCGCAGCGTCCTCCGCGGATCCGATCCCCTCCACCACCAACTGGTTCAGGATCGGTTCGCACGACACCAGCAACTGGAACCGGGTCTTGCGAGTGGACGACCCCAGGTCGGACAGGCGGAGATTGAGGTCCAGCAGGGCCTCCACAGGAGGGGTCACCATCTCATCCCGAAACCGGACCACCAGGTGGTGGAGGCTCAGGCCCTCGAGGTTCACGGGTGGGCGCAGGCTCGTCAGGAGGGGCCGCAGCCTGCCCCGGGCGTCTTCCTCCTGCGCCCGGGCCGAGGCCGCGGCCTGCGGCCTGCGATCCAGGAGCCCCAAAAGGCCCTCCAGGCCCCGCCAGGTCCCCTGGGCGTCCCGCAGGGCCGTGATCTCCATGCCGTCGATCTCCGCCCTGTAGATGAGCAGTCGCCTGGCCGCCAGGGACCAGATTGACACGTGGCCGCGGAAGTGCTCGATGTCTGCCATGGGCTCGGGCACGGCCGGGGCGCGGAGCATGAGGTGCCGGGCCTCCATGTCCATGGTGAGCAGCGACAAGGTCAATCGCTCGTACGAGGATCGCAGTCCATAGGGCTGGACCGTCTTGTTCAACAGCCAGGGCAGGGACAGTGCCAAGGCGATCCTGAGGACCAGGGCCACGGCCAAGACCAGCAGGGCCCCCCACACCAGGCGGCGGAGCCACCGCCGCGAGGCGCCGGATGCGTCCCCTGGGCGGTCGGGCGCTGCGGGGCCGCCGGCCTGCCCGACTCCGGGGTCGGGCGGGTGCGCGGGTGGTTCGGTGCGGGCATGTCTGCTGTTGCGTCTACCCAAGGGGCGATCTCCTTGTTGTCTATTCGAAGAGGCCGGGTGCAGCCGCCAGGGCCGCTCGCCTCTGCTTGGCCGGGGCCAAGGGGTCGAAGCCTGCAGGGGCCTTGCCCCGGGCGGCCAGCCACTCCAGGGCGCGGCAGCGGGCTGCAGGGGACATGTCCTCCAGGAAGATCCCGTTCTCCCGGACGAGTCGCCGGTTCCAGTCCTCCAGACCTGTGCTCTGCCTGAGGATCTCGTCCAGCAAGGTCGGGTCACGGCCGACCTGGCCGGCGTGCAGCAGGAGCAGGGTCTCGAGCGAGGGCGTGCGATACCCCTCTCTGCCCAGGTCGATCAGGACGCGGTAGGCCGCCCGGTCCAGGACCCAGGCCGCAGAGGCTGGGTCTTGAAGTCCGTGCGCGGCCTCCTGGACCTCGTTCCGCACGCGATACTGGACCCAATAGGGCGCGGTCAGGAGCAGGTCCTTGGCCATCCCGGCCCCCAAGGTGTCCGCGAGATTCAGCAGGACCTTGGGCCAGTGCGGCCACAGGTCCAGCGTCCGGACTGCCTCCTCGAGCCGGAGCGAGCCAGGATGGGCCGCATCCTGCGCGGGCCTGGCTCGGAGGTCGCTGCGGAGGCGGTCCAGTGCCGCGGCCAGGGCGGGACCCTGGGCAGGGGTGCGGACCTGGACGATCGCCCCCACGGCACGGACCCACTGGCTCTGCAGGACGCTGGGCAGGACCACGGCCCAGCCCGACGAGTCCGCAGTGGTCACACGGCCCGTGACCACGGTCTCGGTCAACCAGTCCGGGGCGGCCTCCGGCCCTGCGGGGGCCTGCGACAGGCCGGGGTCGCGGCCCTGTCCCGCATCCGGGGTCCGGATCTTGCCCGTCACGGACACGGCCCCTTCCACCTGCTGCGGGCCGTCGGTCGGCCGCGAGACCAGGATCGCCATGGATGCGCGCCGGGCCGTGGCCCTGGTGGGGGCGCCCAGC
>JAGOQT010000422.1 GCA_018007255.1 Phycisphaerae bacterium
TCCCTTGATCTGGACCCTGCTGTCTGATACAAACAGAGTAGCAAGTTCGTCCTGCGACAGTCTTTCTCGGCAGCCGGGGATCGGTTGATGGGTCTGGTGCGGCACGGAGGTTCAACGCGCAGAGCGCCTCAGGTTGGAGGACGCGAAGCTCTCCTAAAGGGGGGCGGGCGTTCATCCGCGTCCAGGTCCTAAAGGCACGACTCAGCCAAATGAGCGACCCGCGCACGGAAGGAGGTCATGCCTTGTAGGAAACGTCAAGAGCCAGGTGTGTTCATAGGAGGAGATGTTCTGCCCCGTGCGGCAGCATGGCCTAAGGGCGGCTCGTTGCCTCGCCCATGCGATACGCTACGCGGGCCCTGGGTCCGAGCGGTCTCGAGACCGCTCGTGGGCAACCCGTGGACGCACTCGCATCGGGAGTCCGGTGGCTGTATGTTTGATGTACTTGTCCCGTTTTGAAGGAGGATCATCATGAAGAGACTTATGGTTTTGAGTTCTCTGCTCCTGGCACTTGTCGTGGCAGGGGGAGTTCGCGCAGAGACAGTCACACTGTACGGCGTCGCCGATACCTGGGCCGCGACGAGTGAGCCCAACGCCTTGGGCGCCAGCGATTTCATGTATCTCCAGGGCGGGACGGGCGGCCCCGGGTATGTCCGCTTTGACCTGTCCATCCTGGGCAAGGTCACGGTCAAGAGTGCAACCCTTGTCCTGTCCGTGCATGGGACGGTTCCGAAGCCGCCGTACCGCAACGATAACGCGGTGAGTGGCCGGTTCGCCCTGTATGGCCTGAACAGTGTCGCCGGGAACACCCCTCAGGACTGGGATGAGGCCACGCTCACGAGCGCCAATACGGGGCTTGAGATCGACTGGACCACCGGCAAGGTGGTTGTGGACCCGGGCCTTGGCACGCGCATGGACGGGGACGTCAACGGAATCACCGAGACCCTGACCCCCGTGAGCAGCGCCGCCCTGGGAACCACCATCGCCGTCACAGGGGACCCGCTGGCCGCGTTCATTCAGGGCCGGCTTGCGGATAACGGCCTGGTCACGTTCATCCTGAAGAACGACGACGCCAATGCAGGCAGGGGATACGGGATCTGCACCAAGGAGTTCGCAGATGCGGCCTATCATCCTAGGCTCGAACTCGAAGTGGCAGTCGACTACCCTGTCGTGATCGCTGACTTTGAAGACGGTTTCGACGGCTGGGGCTCCCAGGACGGCTGGCGGGTGGGTGTCCTCTCGTTGAGCGCTACAGGCGCGACTGAGGGCGTCCAGGCCATGCTGGTCGAGGGGAATGGCGGCTGGCAACAGATGGCGATGGTCAACCTCAAGCCCTTTGCAGCGGCCCTGAGCAACCCGGGCGTCGTGATCGCGGCGGATGTGACGGCCTTTCCGGCCGACATGACCACCCCTTGGATGCAGGTGGAGATGGTCCTGAACGGCGCGGCCCCGATCGGCTGGTCCGGTCTCGGCGGCAAGGGGGTCACGCTGGACGGCCAGCCCCAGACGCTGACGTGGGCGCTCTCGGATGCCATGGTCGAGAAGATCGCCGCGGGAGCCGTGGACCTCGAGTACTTTGAGATGGTGCTCGTGTCGAACATGGACGGCGCCTCGGTGGCCAAGTTCTACGTCGACAACATCCGCGTGGTCGGCCCCCCGCCCAAGACGATCATCTGGGTCTCGGACAACAAGGGGTTCGGAACGGTGGAGCCGAATGCGGCGGCAGAGCAGGGCTTCATCGACGTCTTGACCGCGCAGGGCTACAACGTGGTCTACAAGAACCAGGGCGAGTACGTCGACGGCACCCAGTACTGGCGGACCCTGGATCCCAACAAGGTCGCCGAGCTGGAGGCCGCGGACCTGGTCATCCTCAGCCGCAACGCGGACAGCGGCTCCTACTCCACGGCAGCGGACAATGAGCCGAACCAGTGGAACGCGGTGACCACCCCCATCCTGAGCATGAGCGCACACATGTCGCGCGTGGGCAAGTGGGGTTGGGTCAACGGCACTGCAACCGTGCTGGGCAAGGACGGCGTGGTGACCGTGCTGGACCCGAACCATGCCGTGTTTGCCGGCGTGACCCTGGATCCCAACAGCCAGGTCCTGATGATGAGTGAGCAGTGGAACGCCGACTGGGTCAAGGACGTGAACACCGCGGGCAACGGCACCGTGTTGGCCACGAGGTCCGACGGTCTGCTGTCCATCGTCACATGGAACGCAGGTCAGGTCTACTTCGACGGGAGTCTCTTCACTGCGGGTGGACCGAGGATGCTCTTCGTCGCAGGCACCGGCAGCAAGAACAACGTCGCTCCGGACATCGCCCCCGACGGGTTCTACAATCTGACGGCGGATGGGGAGAAGATGTTCCTGAACGCCGTGGCCTACATGATCGAGCAGGGCAAGTAGTCTCAGACCTTCGAGTGAGTCTACCTCACAGAGGTCTTTTCTGGGGGGCCTGCACCAAACCGATGCAGGCCCTCTTTTCTTGTGCCACGCCGGCCGGCCCACATGTTTCACGGGCCAGACCTTCTTCTCGCTCATCCCGGGCAGGTACCTCCTCTGCGGTGGCGCACGACCTCCATGGCCGTGAAGTCGACGCCCAGGATCACGGGCGAAACCGCGGCCAGGAAGACGGCCCTCTCGGCGGTATTGACCGCAAGGTTCTCGGTTCTGGATGGCCTCCGTGGCCCTCCTCCGCTGCTGCTCATACGTCTCCATAGTCACGCCTCCAATGGACATCCAGTCCAGGCCCTGTTTTCTGAGATCTTCGCGGGTCCTTAGCGCCGTATGAACGTTCGATGAGAATTGGATGTGCCGGTTGAGACGGCGTAGGGCCCTCGCATCCAAATTCCGGTTGATGCTCCAAGGCCGTGCGTGTATGGTACACGTGGCACGTGCCTGTAG
>JAGOQT010000075.1 GCA_018007255.1 Phycisphaerae bacterium
AGGAGGTCCCCGGGTTCAGCATGGCCGCCGTGCTGATACGCCCCATTGACCTGGAACACGGGGGCACCCAGGTCCAGGTCAAAGAGGCCGTTCTTGTCGAAGGCGTCCAGGACGTGGACCTCGCGGATGGGTATGAACTGGTCCGGGACGAACCTCACGGGGTATCGCTCGGTCTCGGGCAGACAGGCCGCCACCTCGCCGAAGACCTCCCACCACCGGGCCAGCAGGCGGGACGGCGTCAAGATCCCGTTGTTCCGGAAGTGCCTGTGCACGCGGTCTGCAAAGAGCAGCCTGAACCGGGGACTGGCCTTGAGTGCGCGATAGAGCCTGCAGATAGGGTCCCACGTCATGTGGTTCAGCCCCGTCGGACTCGTCCAGGTGGGGTAGTCCTCGAATGCAGTCCGTTCACACTGGCTGCCCACAGCCCAGGTCTCCGCCAAGCCCTCCGCGTCCCACACCGAGAACCGGAAGATGCCCGTGTCCGACCTCTCCCTGTGGACCTCCCAGTTGTTGCCCGGCCAGTCGAAGTTGGCGATGTAGATCTCGAGGATCAGGAAGTCGATGAACAGCGGGATGTCCAGCCGGGCTGCCACGTAGTCATAGCCTGCGGTATTGGCGAGGTTGTGGGAGTCCGCGTAGGCAAGCAGGCTGTTCCAAGCGTCCGAGGACCCGTCCCTGACCCCAGATTGGTTGATCACGTCGAACTCCCTGTCGGTCTTGTACCACTCCTGGAGGAACTCCTGATCCAGTCGAGACGACGGGTTGTAGTGGCCTTTGTATCGGCCGTTGAGATAGACGTTGGCAAAGGTCCCCGTGACCTGCACCCCTCCCATCTCCCTGAACAGGCGCCGGGCCCACTCGTCCTTGACAAAGGGGGCGCACGCGTCGTTGTGGCCGCCTCGGAGAACGATGCTCTTGAACCGATCGACCTCGATGAACGGGAACAGCGCGGACTCCAGGCGGGAATCGCCGTACTCGTCGCGAAAGTAGAGATTGAAGCTGAACTTGTTGGTGTTCATGCTCGGCCATCCGCTCCAGCAGGTGACCCAGTCCTCCCCGCGGGTGTAGCGGGGCCGGGTGTAGTCGCTCCCGTGCACGCGGATGCCGCAGTCGGTCTGAAGGCACAGCCCCCCGGTCGGGTCCAGGACCTCGAGGGAGACCGGCCGCTCGTAGGCCCTGCCCCTCTGCATGGGGTTGTTGTACGAGCCCGGACCGGTCGACTGCCACACTTCGCCCTGATACCTGCCTCCGACGATGGCCATGACGCCGTCCGGCTCGAAGAAGGTCCTGCGATCATCCCCGACCAGGGACACGATGGGCATGGTCTTGAAGGCATCCGGGACGTGGAAGAGATACGTGTGGGTGTCGATGGGCGGCGACCGCCACCCGGTCTTCACTGCTGCTGCGCGGATGCAGGTCGTGGTCTGGACGGGGAGAGGCGAGGTATAGGCCTTGGCGCCGGCGGCGGGCCTGTCCCCCTCGACCGGTGCACTCCCGTCTGTGGTGTAGTAGACCACGGCCCCCGGCGTGGGGCAGGTCAGCTCCAGGTCAAAGGGCACATCATGCAGGCCGCGTTCGTGGCTGTACTGGACGGGCGACACCACACCCAGATAACCTTCCCTGTTCGCCTTGCCCGGGGTCGGCTCGCCCATGTATCGGAAGGAGCTGCTCCCATCCGGGCACCGACCGTACGAGACATCTATGGACTGGGCCTCGAACACCACCCCGTCGATCAGGGTTGTCCCATCGACATCGTAGAGGCCGATCGCCTCGCCGTCCCCATCCAGCTTGAAACCCGCGTGCAAACCGGGGGCAGCCAGGTCCCCGTCCGCCCAGATCACCAGGTACCCCCCTGCCGGCAGGGTCGTGGCAGAGGGGCTTTCACCGGGGATCCGCCATTGGGTCGGGCTGGACAGGTCATCCGTCAGGTACATCCCTCCCACGTCGACCGCCTCTGTGCCGGCGTTGAAGATCTCGATCCAGTCGTCGTATTGGCCCTGCGCGTCCCGGATGGTCGTGGCATTCCGGGCCATCCACTCGTTGATCACAGGCGTCCCGCGGGCCTGGGCTGGGGCACAGTCCGTCCAAACAGGGCTTGCGAGCACGCAGAAGAACGTGAACAGGGTCAATCGATGGGGCATCTTGGACTCCTCAAGGGGTCTTGGGGATCGGGTCTTACCCGATCCGTACCCATGATACGGGAATGCGGCTGTGCGTGCAACGCGCACGGCAAGACGATGCGGTCCGTGGCCGGAATTGACGGTCCGGCCGGATCCCCGTACAATCCGGCCTTGCTCGAGTTTCTCTGGAAGGGACCTACGATGCAGGTGATCAGCGACAACATCGGTCAGACGCTCCAGCACGCCTCCTGGATCAGGCGGATGTTCGAGGCGGGGATGGAACTCAAGCAGCGGTACGGCGAGGACCAGGTTTGTGATTTCAGCCTGGGCAACCCCGACCTTGCGCCCGTGCCCGAGGTCGGCAGGGCCCTCAGGACCCTGGCCGACAAGGTCGATCGGCCCATGTCTCTGGGCTACATGCCGAATGCCGGTCTGGGCACGGTGCGAGAGCAACTGGCCGAGTTCCTGGCCCGAGAGCAGCAGGTGCCCCTCACCGGCCAGCAGGTGGTCGTGACCTGCGGTGCGGCAGGCGCGCTCAATGTCCTGTTCCGAACGATCCTGGGGCCCGGTGAGGAGGTTCTCTGCCCGGCCCCCTTCTTCGCCGAGTACGACTCCTACGTGGGCAACTTCGGCGGACGGCTCGTGCCGGTACCGTCCAAGCCCCTGACCTTCGATCTGGACACGGCGGCCATGGAGGCCGCCCTGACGGAGGAGACCCGGGCCGTGCTCATCAACAGCCCCAACAATCCCACGGGCGCGGTGTACGACAGGGCCAGCCTGGAGAGCCTGGCTGCCATCCTGAGGCGGGTGAGCGCCCGGTATGAAAGGCCGGTGTTCCTGGTCTCCGACGAGCCCTATCGGTTCCTGACCTACGACAACACGGCCGTTCCACCGGTCCTGCCGCTGTATCCCTACAGTGTGGTGGTGGGTTCTTTCTCCAAGAGCCTGTCCCTGGCAGGCGAGCGGATCGGCTACATGGCCGTCCAACCATCCATGCCTGAGCGAGATCAGCTCATGGCGGGTCTGATCCTGTGCAACCGCATCCTGGGCTTCGTGAACGCCCCGATCCTGGGCCAGCGGATCGTGGAGGCGGCCTTGGGCGCAACCGTGGACGTGAGGACGTACCGACGGCGACGGGACGCCATGGCGGGCATGCTGCGGGACGCAGGGATCGAGTTCACGCTGCCCAAGGGGGCGTTCTACTTCTTCCCCAAGGTCCCCGGCCCGATGGATGACCTCCAGTTCTGCCAGCTCCTGTTGGAGGAGCGGATCCTGGGTGTGCCCGGGCGGGGATTCGGCCTTCCGGGCCACTTCAGACTGGCCTACTGCATGGACGAGGCCGTGATTCTGCGAGCCTCGCAGGGATTCAAGCGAGCAGCGGAACGAGCCCGGTCCGCGGGTTAGCCCTGGCGGTCCCGCCACGGGCCCGGCCTGCCCGGGTCAGAGCCGGATGGTCACCACGGACGCCGACAGGGCCGGGAGGGTCAGTCGCACGGTGCTGCCTTCGATCCGGACCTCGCCCGGTTCGGCACGGACCGCCCCTGGCCGGTCCAAGGTGTTCCTGGCCTCCAGCGAGCGGGGCGCGACCTGCTCCAGGGTGGCCTGTGCCGGGACGGCCCCGGCCGCCAGGCTCAGGGACACGCCCACGGCGGACAGGCCTGGGTTGACGGTCTTGACGATCACGATGCGGCCGTCCTGGGACTTGGTGGCCACGGTGTTGAGGGCGTCCGAATCCGGCCCGATCGCGATACGGCTCGGCGCGTAGTGCCTACGCCACAACTGCATGACCACGTAGTTGGGGGCCGGGAACCAGGAGCGTTGGTCGAAGTTGATGAAGGCGTTGTCCCAGGCCGTTGCAGACACGTGCCGCAGGAAGAGGGCAGGCCCGCCGATCTCGAAGACGTCGCCGCAACGCTCAAAGCCGTTCAGCACGCCGCCCGCGTAGAGCCCTGTGCGCCAGTCCGTGCTCTGGGCGTTCCACTCGGAGCAGTAGATCTTCAACCCGGGGTTGGCCGACCGGGCGATGATCTCGCCGGTCTGGCGGATGAACCGCTCGTAGTTGTATGGACCGTCCGCGAACCGGTCCGGGTCTTCGTAGTGGTGGATGCTCAGATAGTCGAGCAACTCGCCGCACCCCTCGATCATCTTGCGGTTCCAGTCCAGGTCGAATCCGCCGCTGCCGCACGCGGCCAGCCGGATCCCGGGGTCGGCCTTGCGCATGGCTGGCGCGAATCGCCTCACCGCCGCAATATAGGGCTCGATGCCCATGGCCCAGGTCTCGTTGTCGATCTCCCAGTACTTCACACGATAGGGGTCCGGATGGCCGTTGGCGGCCCGCATCCCGCCCCACTTCGAGGTGGCCGGGCCGTTGCAGTACTCGATCCAGTCCAGGACGTCCTGGAGGAAGTCGTGGGTATCCGCGTCGTCGTTCCACTGCGGCGTGCCGATGTTGACCACGATCAGCGGTTCGGCTCCGACCCGCCGGCACAGGGCGATGAACTCGTCGATCCCCAGGCTGTTGATGTCCAGGTCGTCCCAGAGCTCCCTGGGCGTCACCTTGCGCGACGCCTGAGGCCCGATGCCGTCCTTCCACCGATAGGGCGAGGCGAAGCACCCGCCGGGCCACCGGATGACCGGCGGCCGGATCTCCGCAACGGCCTGGAGCAGGTCCGGCCGGAATCCCCCCGTCGCCCGCCAGGACTGCGGCACCATGCTGACTTGGTCGATCGAGAGCCGAGACCCGGCAGGCGCGACCACCTGCAGGGTGGCGTTCACGTCGGAGACCTGCGGCTTCAGCTCAAAGGGCATCTCGGACCAGGCCCCTGTGACCACCCCCAGCCTGGCCTCCGCGACGGTCCGGCCCGCTGCTCTGAGCCGCACGACCGGCCCGGCCGGGGCTGTGCCCCTGGCCCAGAGCGAGCCTGCGTAGGTCTCGCCTGCCTGGATGCAGAACTCGTCCTGCTGAACGCCCGTGTCCCCGGACGCGGCGTCGATCTCGACGCAAAACCTGCTGTTGAAGGGCCGGTCCGAGAGGACCCGGGCCTTCCCCGGCCCGAACCCATCCCAGTGGCGGGCACCAAACGCCTCCTGGCCCACTGCAGGAAGCCCCTCGAACAGGGTCTTGCCGTCCAGGGATGTGACCTTGAGGTCACGGAACCTCGCCTGCGTGGACCACGTGCCCACGCCGACCTGTCCGGACAGGTGCGGCGACTGGTCGTCCGTGTAGTCCAGGACCTGCCGGCCCTCGAGCCACACCTGGATGTGACTCCCCTCGCACCGCACGCGGATCGGGTACCACTTGCCTGTCTCGATCTTGTCCTCCACCGCCCGACCCACGGTATTGCGTCCGCCTCCGGAGCCCTTCTCCAGTTGGTGCCGCACGTTGCCCCAGCCCCCGATGTTGTACCAGTAGTAGGCCTGGGGGCTTGCCATGCGGAACAGGATGAGGAACCCCTCGCTTCCGCCGGTCTTCTGGGCCTCGAGCGTGTACTCATAGTCCGTCCAGGAGCGGTCCCCGAACACGAGCCTCAGGTCCGTGCCGGTGCCGCCTTGCACGAGCTGGCCGGCCTCGACCGACCAGCGGCCTGCGGAGTTCTCCTCGAAGCTGCGGTTCCAGACCAGCTCGCCCCAGAGCCCGCCGTTGGCCGAGTGGTAGATGTGCTCGAAGAAGTGGCCGTACACCTTCTCGTCTATGCGATGGAGTACCTTGGCCGGATCGATCGTGTACGAGACCTCACGCGAGGCCCCCTGCCCTGCCCCGCAGACCGCGCAGGCCAGACCGACCCACATCCCAAACCATGCCGGACCCCAACCGTGCGTCCTGCGGCGACCTCTGTGTGTGCCCATGTGTCCTGCCTTTCGCGTCCCTGTATACATGCCCAAGCCGCCCAGCAGGCCCGCTGCCGTGCCGAGCGGATCGGCGGCTCGTTCCCACAGTGTAGGCGAGCAGGGCCGCCCAGGCAATCCAGGAATGCGGGAGGTCACCCAGACCCACGGACGCCAGGCCTCCGCCCCAGGGAGCCCAGGACCAGGGATAGGGCCTCGATCCGCAGGACCCTGGCCGCAGCCAGAAACACGGCGGCGCCGCAGGGAACCACGGCCACGACCCGCAAGACGTTGAACACGCGATCTTCGGGCAGCCTCCTCATCAGGAACAGGACGGCCAGGCCGAACACGGCCATCACGAGCGTGGCCAGCAGCGTCCGTGCCAGGGTCGACGCCACCCCTTCCCACACCGCGGCTCCAAGCCGTTCTCGCAGTGCCCTGCCCAGCAGGACGACCTGGACATACGCGCACAACGCCGTGGCCGCAGCCAGGCCGGCGGCCCCCATGAACCAGATCAGCGTCAGACTCGCGGCCACATTGGCTGCCACCGCAACCACGGCGCTCCGGAGAGGGGCGGAGGGGTCCTGCATGGAATAGAAGGCGCGGATCAGGACCTGCTGCGTGAAGTACCCGCACAGACCCAGGGTGTAGAACAGCAAGACGAACGCCACCAAGGGCGTATCCTCAGAGGTGAACCGGCCCTGTTCAAACAGGGCGGAGACGAGGGCCCGGCGCATGAGCAGGATGCCCGCCGTGGCAGGTACGGACACAAACACGGCGGACTGGACACCCCGGGCCACGGTCCTGCACACCGCGGACCGGTCTCCCCTGCCCGCGTCCGCACTGAGCACAGGGTAGATCGCCGTGGCCAGAGAGATGCCCAACACGCCCAGGGGGAACTGGTAGAGCCGTTGGGCGTAGTAGAGACTCGAGACCGCGCCCTCTCGCAGGGGGTACGGGACCAGGTGGCCCCACAGGGAGAAGAACTCGCCCCTGGCAGCCGACCCGCTGAAGGCCCAGGCCATGACGCTGTTCACCAGGGTGTTGACCTGCGTCACGGTCAGGCCCAAGACCATGGGGATCATCAGGATGAACACCCGCCGGAACGAGTCCAGGTCCACGGCCCAGGCCGGCCGGATCCTCACCCCGCGGGCCCGCAAGGGGGGCCACTGCAGGGCACACTCCAGGACCCCGGCCACGAGCACCCCTGCGGCAACCAGGAAGACCTGCCTCTCGGGCGGCAGGTGCATCCGCCATCCGGTCACGGCCAAGGTGCCGATGATGACCAGGTTGAGCACCGCCGGTGCTGCGGCCGGGGCCGCGAAGTGCCTGTGGGCGTTCAGGATGCCCCCCAGCACCGCTGTGGCGGAGACGAGGACCATGTAGGGAAGCATGACCGCGGTCAGACACAGCAGCATCCGTGCGGACTCGGACCTGGCCCAGAAGACCAGGGCGATCCCGATCGCCAACTCCCCTGCCAGCACGCATCCGGACAGGATCACCCACAACACGCTGGTCACTGTGCTCGCCAGCCTGTGCGCCCGCTTGGGATCGGAGCGGAGCTCCTCCAGGTACACGGGGATGAACGAGGACGACAGGGCCCCTTCTCCCAAGACGCGCAAGGCCAGGTTGGGGACCGTGAACGCGATGAGCCACAGGTCCGTCAGGCCTGTCCGGCCCCAGAAGCAGGCATAGGCCATGTCACGGACCATGCCCAGGCCGCGACTGGCTGCAGACAGGACGGCAATCTGTCGAAACCCCTTGATCATCCCCGCGTCGTCCCCGCAGCCACGATCAGGTCGGCCTGGCAAGGCTGAACGGCCTGGACCGACCCACGTTGTTGAGCAGGCCGATGGCGATCATATGGACCATCAGGCTGGACCCCCCGTGGCTGACCAGGGGCAGGGTCAGACCTGTGATCGGCATGAGTCCCACGGTCACCCCGACGTTCACCACAACCTCCACCGTGAACAAAATTACGATGCCCACGGCCAGAAGCCGGCCGAAGGGATCCGTGTTGTGCGCAGCGATCTCCAGGCCGAGAACGCAGATCAGCACATACAGGAGCAGGACCCCAACCGCGCCCAAGAAACCCCATTGGTGTGCGATCAAGGCAAACACGAAGTCGCTCTCCCTGTACTTCAGGAAGTCATACTTGATGAAGGGGCCCTTGCGGAATCCGTAGCCGGTGCCCCCGCCGGAGGCGATCGCGTTCTTGGACCGCTCCAACTGGTATCCATAACTCTGCATCCACTCCCTGGTCGTG
This sequence comes from Phycisphaerae bacterium, assembly GCA_018007255.1. Classification (GTDB taxonomy): domain Bacteria; phylum Planctomycetota; class Phycisphaerae; order Sedimentisphaerales; family Anaerobacaceae; genus DTPU01. Next base: position 8,212 of record JAGOQT010000075.1, read on the forward strand.
AATCGACCCCCAGCCAGGACCCGGCTCAGCGAGGGGCTGTCCTCCACCTTCTGGCGGACCCAGGCATTCTGGAGCACCACGGCACTGACCCGGTTTCGCTGCTTCGGGTTCATCTGAAGCCACAAGAAAGGGCTGACCATCAGGCCGGCCAGCAAGATCATCATCAGGTGCTTTCCCCGGGCGCCGGCCACAAAGAGCATCAGGTACAGCATAGTCCCCAGCAGGCACACGGTACCCAGGTCTGGCTCCGCCAGGATCAAGACGACCGGCAACAGGGTCAGAACAAAGGGCCCGACCAGAGAATGGATGCTGCGGTAGTTGCTGCGGTACCGGAGATACCAGGCCAGGGTCAGGATGTACGCCAGCTTGCAGAACTCCGACGGCTGGATGGAGGGAAGCGTGCGCCCGCCGATCTGGGGGGTGATCCACTGGTACACGTGGTTCCTCAACGGTGCAAACGGCAGGTCCTTACCGAACGCGCCCGCCACCCTGGCCATCGCAAGATAGAACAACAGGCAGAGGATGGAGGCGAAGACCCATCCACTATGCGGGCCGAACACCCGATAGGGCACGGCGTTCACGGCCAGGAACGCCCCGAGGCCCAGGGCGGCAAATACGGCCTGTCTCTGATACCGCCCGGAGGCCTCCTCCGCCCTGCCGCCAGGGCTTGCCTCCGCAGGGTGGTCGATCGCGTACAGGGTCGCAATGCCCAGTGCCACCAATGCGGCGGCACAGAGGAGCAGGCACATCCTTGTGGCCACGAGTCGTCCGGTCAGGAAGAAGAACATGTCCAGGCAACATAACACAGACCCCCGGAAAATCATAGGGCGTGGCGAGCGGCCCTGGAATCCGCGACCAGACCGCGGACCCTGGCTGTGAATCCAGGTCATCCGTGGCGCCCAAGGCCGGCCAGGGTACGACATAGCATAAACCTTGGCCAAATAGGGATCTAGGCGAAGAGAGGTCATCCGACCGTCTGCCTTCCGGATCCAGAGATGAGGACCTGGGCCTTGCATCGGATCGAGGCCTTTGTTAAGTTGGCAGTGATAGCCTGCCATGCTCCGGGCGATGGGGCCGGGTGCAGCCTCTGGTCTGCATGCCGGAAAGGAGATCCACAGGGGGCACGTCTGTACATGGCCCGGACCGGAGCAACGGAACAGACGTAGTCCAGGAAAGGAAGACCGCCATGAAGAAGACCGTGTTCGTGTTGGCCCTCCTGGCCGTGGGCGCATATGCCTCGGCCGCAGTGAGGATCATCGTGGAGAACCAGGATGGCATGGCGGCCATCCGGTATGAGACCGACGGCGAGAGGGTGCGGGCCTTTGGGCTGGACGTCGCGATCAGCGAGGGCACCTTCACAGGGATCTCCGACTTCGCCAGGGGCGAGAGCACTGCGGCCAACCCGGGATACGGCATCTTTCCAGCCAGGTTCAGCCAGTTCATCACGGTGGACCCCGAGACCGGAGAGGTCGGTGCTTGGGACGTGAACGACTACAACCCCTTGGCCGACCCGTGCGACCCTGGCTCCCTGGGCGGCCTGGGCACCAGCGGCGTGACCATCGAGATGGGCGCGCTGTACTATCCGCCTGCGGACGACTCTCCCAACGCCCCCCCGACCAGCGGCCTTCTTTGCAGGCTCTCGCTCAGCCAGGCCGGGAGCGTGAGTGTGACCGAGAATCGGGTTCGCGGGGGCATCGTCCTGACCGACCCTGCGGTCAAGCCCGCCGTGGACTTGGCCAAGGCCACGGCAGTCCAGGTCCAGCCTTAGCCATCGGTCCAACCTGTCCGTCCGGGGGCGAGGCTCTGGGCTTGTTTTTTCCTGTGCCGCCCTATTGCCGAGGGATCAGGGGCGGCTATAATCAGACTTCGTGCTGGGTGGAAGTCCCAGACACCTGCGGGCGTAATTCAGTGGTAGAATGCCAGCTTCCCAAGCTGGACGTCGTCGGTTCGAATCCGATCGCCCGCTGTAAGACAGCCGGTGTCAGAAGATGACACCGGCTTCTTTTCTTCTTGCCCATCAAGCACTTGCGAGAAACCCATGCCATTGCCGCCGACCTCATGCAGCGCAGATTGAGGACAGCCGGCGATCTTCGGAGCCTGGTCTTCGGCACCTTTTTTGACACCGTTTGACACCTTTTTTGACACCTCGAACGACACCTCATCGTCCGTGCCGGTGGCCACTTGCGTCACAGCCTGCCCCTGGCTGAACGAGGGCAGCGCCTCGACACATGGAGCAGTGTCGGTGATCTCCAGGGTGGTGTACGTGGACATCGTCAAGTCGATACTGCTGTGCCTCAAGAGGTCTTGGGCCTTGCGCGGCGATACCCCAGCCCTGGAAAGCATCGTTGCGAATGTGCCTCTCATCGCGTGCACGTCCACAGTTCGGCCGTCGGCATCCTTCTTCGGGATCTTCGCGGCCTTGAGGTCACGATTGAGGATTCTGACCAGGCCCTTCGGCACGTTAAAGACCTTGGTATCGGCTGGTAGCCGCTTGGCCACATCACGCCGGCCCTCCACAAGTGCGAGGCGGTTGTACTGCAGCAGCTTGTCAGCCAGCCAAACCTTGAGTTCCAGCACCAGATCGGACTTCAGCGGGACCTGTGCGGTCTTGCCAGACTTGGCGTTCTTGCCCTGGACCTGGACGTATGGAACCCCCTCATCCAGGTGTAGGTCGCCCGCCACCATCTTCCCCAACTCCCCCTTGCGAAGGCCGGTGGTGCACATCATGAAGTACATCAGCCGCCGCTCCCTCCCCAACTGCTCCAGGCGGACCCGCTCGGCATCGCTCACCTTCGCCGCCAATTGGCCATTTCGGGGTCCTCGTCGTATCCGCATAGCGTCACACAGGGGCCTGGCCCTGGCCACATCCAACAGTCGGGCAAGCTCGGTCTCGTTCAGCGGTCTGCGTCTGCGGCGCGGCTCCCCCTGCTCCGCCACAGCAAGCCCCACCAGTGGTTTCACGGTCATCCGCCGGCCCGGGCCAACAGCCCAGCGGACAAAGGCCAAGATGCTGGCGCGGTAGATGTTGATCGTGCGAGCCCCCATGATGCCCTCTTCCTCCCGGTCGTGAATCCACGCCTGGACCCGGTCCCGGGTGATATCCATCAATCGCCTGAGGTGGCACTCCTCGGCCAGCCTCTCCAACTGCCGCCGCACATTGCCGACATGGGCATCGGAGACCCTGCGGCCCCGGACCAGCTTGCGACTGAGGTAGTCCAGGTAGTCCTCAATATGACGGGACAGCGGCATCTTGGCCGTCTTCACGGCTTCTACCTGCTCGTGGCTGCGCAGCCCCTGCCGGACCTCTTCGGCCTGCCGCTGCATCTTGTTGGCTTCCTCCGCCGCAACCTGCTTGTCCGTGAAACCCGTGGACACCCTCTTCGGCAACCCATCCGCATCACGGAGGCGGCAATACCAGACATCGGATTCTATGATGACGTGCCTGCCGTCTTTGCCTACGTCTGCGCTCCGAGCGTGTCCCTTTAGGTCAACCCACTTGGCAACCTGAATTACCTCCCCGCCCCGCTTACGGCTCACGATCTCAGCGCCAGCCGGGATGGGCAGCCGGGTCTTCTTCTTGAACAGGGTAATCATATCTCACCTTGACTTTCTGGCCCGCTTCGGGACCAACTCAAAGCCCAAGACCTCGGCCAACCTTGACGCCGCATCCAGACTCAGGGACCGTTTGCCACTCAAGAAGTATGACAGTGATGCCGCCGTTATGCCAGTGATCTTGCCGATCCTGTAGCAGGTCATGGGCGACCGAACCAGGGCCACTCTCAATTGTGCTTCGAGGTTGACCATGTATGAAAGCATACACGCATCAAGCCTAATTAGCAAGTGTTAATTAGAACTTCCTCGTTTTATCCAGACGAATCTGCTCAGTGATCTCCTGGAGGGCTTGCTCATCTGCCTGCCAGCGTGGCAAGCCCCCATCGTATTCCAGTATGGCAGCCCGTTCCTCGAACTCAACTCGCCAGTCGGGCGGCAACTCATGCGGCGAGGCTACCACCGCACTGCCTGGGATCTGGCCGCAGACAAGACCATCAAGGAATTCGACCACGCTGAAACCCATCACTACACCTCACCACAACGTACCCAATGTACACCACAGGCACATCCTGCCTCAACTACGGCCTAGCCCCAGCCGGCTCCGCCTGGTTCGCAAACCCAAGATCGATCCCATACGTGTCCTGGATTGACCTGAGTTGGGTATCGCTGGGCCGGAAGTACCGTTTGCCGCCGGCGCGGGTGCTGTGCATCCCGTATCGTTTGAGGATGGCCCCAATCCCACGAGCGGAGTACCTTTGGAACAGGGACGGCTCCTCCTCTCTTGCCACACCCAGAATCTGGGCTGCTGTAGCCCCGCACGATTCCCCCTCCAACTTGCTGACCAACGCCTGGAGGACCACTTCATCCACGCCAGAAACCCCATCATCTCGCTGACGGGCGACCATCTGCCGCGCGTGATCCTGTACGAGTGGAACCAAGCCCTCAGCCCCTTCTTTCTCGAAGAACTCCGCCAGGCCCAGGATCGGACTCCAAATCTCGATATCTCGGCCGTACAGGCCCTCACAGGAGATGACTTTGGCGGCCGCCACACGGAACACCTGTCCTTGACCAAGGGCCAGACAGTGAAGGTCGTCCCGAATTGCATCCCACCTCCCGTAGGAGGCGAGTTGCCGACTTGGTTTCTCAGAAGCCCTGGAGGCCCGGAACATCCCGATCCGGATACACCGAGAGGCCAGGGCTGCCGGAAGCTCGCCTATGCACGCAACCGCCTTGGGACCGTACACGTCGAAATCCACAGGTCGGAACGAGTCGCCGATCTTCTCCAGCCGCTGTGCCTTCTGCCCTGCCTTGTATCCGGCCAGCAGGATGCTCCGCAGCTCCGCGACCTCCGGCCCTTGGTCCATCAACCGTTCCGCCTCATCCAGAAGTAGCGTCCCCCCGCGCATATCCAGGGTGCGAAACAGACACGGGGCCGTCATGTTCGACGATACAATCGCACGATGGACTAGCCTTACCAGTACATCAAATACCCTGCTCTTGCCGCTGCCCAGCGGACCACCAATGGACAGGTACGGCACGGCGGGCCAAACCGGATACACGTAGCTCAGCAC
>JAGOQT010000076.1 GCA_018007255.1 Phycisphaerae bacterium
CGGGGCGACTGAGCTCCAGCGACCCGAACCTCCAGAACATCCCCGTTCGAACCGACCTGGGCAGACAGATCCGTGCGGCCTTCGTCGCGCAGGAGCCGGGGGACTGCCTCCTCAGCGCGGACTACTCCCAGGTGGAGCTGCGACTCCTCGCGCATTGCTCGCAGGACGAGGAGCTTCTCTCCGCGTTCCACGCGGATCAGGACATCCACCGGTTCGTGGCCTCCCAGCTCTACGGAGTCCCCCTGGACCAGGTCACCCCCGAGATGCGGTCCCGGTGCAAGGCGGTCAACTTCGGGATCATCTACGGCCAGGGTGCCTATGGCCTGTCCCAGACCACGGGCCTCAGCGTGAACGAGGCCAAGCGGTTCATCGACGAGTACTTCGCCCGGTACCGGTCCATCCGCGCGTTCATGGATCGCGTGCTCGCAGAGGCCAGGCAAAGGGGCTACGTGGAGACCCTCCTGCACAGGCGGCGGAGGATCGCGGACCTGGACAGCCGCAACCCCTCCAAGAGGGCCCAGGCTGCGCGATTCGCCGTGAACACGGTGATCCAGGGCTCGGCTGCCGACCTGATCAAGCAGGCCATGATCCAGATCCACAGGCGGATCCAGAGCCAGGCCCTTCCTGTCCGGATGATCCTCCAGGTCCACGATGAGCTGGTCTTTGAGCTGCCCGAGGCCCAGGTCAGGGACGCCGCCGCCTGGATCACACACGACATGACCGGGGCCTTGCCCCTCCGGGTCCCGCTCAAGGTCGACATCCACCACGGGCCCACCTGGCTGGGGTGACACCGCCGCCCCGCGCAAAAAGAAGGCCCCGGTGGAGGCAAGCTCCACCAGGGCCCTTGTTCCGCTGCACTGGCTGCCTTGGGCCTTCCGGCCTCCGTTAGGGGTAAGGTACCCGGACCAGCGGAGACCACCCCGTCATGTTGCCGTAGGCATCGCGGGCCCTGACTCGGAACGACAGGTTGGCCAGGCCCGGATGGGTCCCGATGAGGACCTGATAGGTGTTCTCCGTGATCCAGCCGCTGTCAAAGCCCCGGTCCCACGCCCCGACGTCACTGACGCAGTCGAAGAAGTACTCCACGGTCCCGCTGTCGTCGGTCGCCGCAAGGGCCGTCATCTGAGCGGCCCACCCCTGGCCGGTGACGAACAGCGCGAACGGCTGGCCGCCCCAACCGGCCGGGCCGTTCGGATCGTCGGCCGTGTCCCACTGCGCGGGGTTCGGCGTCGGAGGAATACGGTCTGCAGCGGGCAGGGTGGTCACCGAGATCCAGCTGGACCACGCCGTCTCGCACAGACCGACCTGATCGCGGGCCCGGTACCGGAACCGATAGACCGTGCCCGGGGCGAGTCCGGCAAAGCGGTAGTTTGGATCCGCCTCGATCCCGAAGTTGGGGTCGGGAAGGATCCAGCCGCTGTCGTTCATGTCCGGAGTCTCGAGGTCGAAGAAGTACTCCACCCCGTCCGGATCGATGAGGCGGTTGCCCTGCAGGGTGACCGAACACGGATCCACGGCGATCGCCCGCAGATTCAGCGCACCGGTCGGCGGCGTGCAACCCACCACCACCGGGCGCACATAGACCGTCTTGGACCACTCCGTCTCGTTGCCCAGGGCGTCGCGGACCTTGAACCGGTATGTGGCCCCGCCCTCGGACGGGACATCGCGGTCCTCGTACCTCCTGTCCTTGCCCCAATCCCTGGTGTCGCCGTCTCCGCTGACGCACTCGAAGAAGTACTCCACATCCCAACCCCAGGCATCCACGCTGCGCTCTGCGACCATCTCCACCGTCGAGGACGGGAGGAAGGCCCGTTGGGGCTCGGTCTGCCACAGAGGCGGATTCGGCATGGGGGCCATGGTGTCCCGCGTCCCCAGGCACGCATTCACGTCCGCCACGTCCAGGTCATTGAGCACGCCGTCGAAGTTGACGTCCCCGCCGGCACACCAGCCGTTCCCCTCGGTGCACGGTCTATTGAGCCACTGCTGGGCCAGGGTCTGGATCCGGCTGAAGTCCTGGGCGTCGATCTGGCCGTCGAAGACCAGGTCGCAGAACTTGCACGGCTGGAGGATGGGATAGTGGTACCCCATGTCCACCTGCAGGACGTCGGGCCCGTCGTCCGAGCGGGTCGTGGCCTTGGACAGGCCGAGCACACTGGCCTTGTCGCTTCCAGCGCTCACGCACGGACTGGTCCGGCTCTGCCCTGCGGCCACCTGGCTGAGATAGTAGGGTCCCAGCGGCCCGTTGACGAACACGGGGTCTGCGTACAGCATCCCCTCGTTGAGATGCAGGACACAGCCGCGGTCAGCAAACACGTCGTTGGGGCCGACCACGATGTTGCTGTAGGACACGTCCACGCGGCCGCACTGCGGGTCCAACTCGAACCCGCTGCCCACGCCGATCTCGGTCCCCTTCTGGGCCTGGTTGCCGAAGAAGATGCTGTCCCGCACCACCGCCTCGCTCCCGTACCCGCAGAACAGGGCGCCGCCCAGACCCGTGTCCGGAATCACACTGCCCACGATGGGTCCGGGCAGACCCGGTGCGGCGTTGCCCACGAAGGTGGAACTGCCCACCCGCGGGGTGGCGTTCCAGTTGGTGGAGATCCCCCCGCCGTCCCGGTTCGCCTGGTTGTAGGTGATCAGGCAGTTGAACACGGACGGGCTCCCCTGGCCCAGGATGAGAAGGCCGCCGCCCGACGCGGTGGTCCGGTTGCCCTCGACCCTGGAGTTCCGCACGGAGGCGGACGTGTCCACCAGCATCAGGCCTGCACCGCCTCCGGAGGACAGAACCCCCACGTCATTGGGGTCAATCTCGGCCAAGTTGGAAACCACGTTGCAGTCGTCGATCTGGATGGACCCGGCCAGGCCGTACAGGCCTCCGCCCCTCAGGGCGACGTTGCGGGCCACAGTGCCTCCCTTCACCTCAAGCCGGACATCCGCACCGTACAGGCCGCCCCCGGTCTCCGCGATGTTGTCCATCACGTTGCAGTCCAGGAGCACGACCTTGGCCTTCCGCTCTGCGGCGAGGCCCCCGCCGAAGCCCAAGTACGGGTCGATCACGTGATTCGGATCCGCCCCTGCTGCAGGCAGCGACGCCGTGTTGTTTTCCAGGGTGCAGCCCTCGAAGGTGACGACCGACTCGTCCGCGCAGTACACGCCGCCGCCCGAGCTGGGAATCTCGAAGGCCACCAGGGGCTCGATGTTCCGATCCGCGTCAGGCAGCTGGCCGCCCACGCCGCTCATACCGCCGCTGGTGTGGTTGTCCCGGATCGTACACCGGACAAACCGGACCCGGCTGCCCACATCGCAGAACACCGCACCGCCGTGCCCGGAGTACCAGCGATAGTCGCCGCGGTAGCCCCAGACCTTCCACAGATCCTCATCCGCGGGGATGAGGGCCGCCGCGTCCGCCGGGGGCGCGGCGTTGGGATCGATGTCCAAGCGGCTGGGCGGGGTGTAATTGCCGCCCCAGTTGGGCAGCCCGCCGCCATCCTGGCCGTTGCCGCCGTTGCCGGCGTTGCCGCCCTCGACCCGGTTCCCCTCGAAGAGGCAGTGGATGAAGACCGGGTTGCTGTTGGGCTCGCAATAGGCCGCGCCGCCCCAGGCATACCCGGCCCAACCGCCTCGACCCGCGTTCTGGGTGTCCGAGGCGTCCACGCCGCTGCCGCCGTTGCCGCCGACCACAACGCAGTTGCGGATCACGCAGTTCTTGATCGTGGGACTGGCGCCGCTGGCGACCAGGATCCCCGCGCCGCCCCAGGACTCGCCGTCGTACCCATTGGGATGGCCTGCATCCCGGTCGCCGTCCTCGCCGTCCGTGGTGGCCCCGCCGCAGTTCTGGATGGTGAAGCCGTTGAACACGGTCTCCGGGCCCGCCCCGGATCCGAACGCCACACCCCGGTTCGCGAAGTCGTTCTGGGTCGCGTACCCGTCGATGATCGTGGCGGCCACACAGCACGGGTCATCCGGGTTGCGGGAGGTCACGGTCACGGGCTTGTTCAGGTACACACTGAACACACTGTACGCACTGTCCGCGCCGTAGTAGGTCCCCGGATCCACCACGATGACGTCGCCGTCTCCGGCCGCATCCACGGCCTTCTGGATCGTCGTGTACTCTCCGGGCACGGTCAGGGTCCGCACGAACTTGACCTCGAACTCGACCGTGACGGTCAGGTCCGCGCCCTCGATCGAGGCCGTGTTGACCAGGGCCGTGGACGCGTCCCTGTCCGTTCCGCTCCAACTCCTGAGCTCGTACCCGGAGTCGGGCGTGGCGGTCAGACGGATCAGGGTGCCGTCGTACAGACTGGACTCGGTGATGTCATTCGGCTCCCCGTCCGGATCCAGCCTTTCGGCCTTGACCGTGCCGTGGATCTGGCCGTCCTGGCTGGGCCTGACCACCACCTGGAATGCGTACTTCGCCGCCGGCCCGAAGGCGACCGTCACTTGCCTGTCCCGCGTCATCGTCACGCGGTTGACCATGGCCGTGGACTGGTCGTCGTCCGTGCCGGTCCACTTCACGACCTTGTAGCCCGTCTCGGGCACGGCCTGCACCGTCACCACATTGCTGCCCGAACTCTCGTAGACCACGGCCGAGGTCGGCCGGACCGAGCCGTGAGGCAGGCCGTCACTCGGAACGGGGACCACGCTCGCGGTCAGCCGATACGAGGTCAGGCCCTTGGTGTAGTGGTAGCCCAGGTCCACCCGCCCGACGTCCGGGGTCCCCTCCGTGCTCGTGGTCGCGCCGGCCAACAGCACATTGGGGTCGCTCACATCCAGACTGCCGGCGTCCAGGCAGGGGCTGTCCGACGCCTGGCCCGCGTCCTGATGGGCCAGGTAGTAGCCGGCCGTGAAGAGCGGATCCGCAGTCAGGTTTCCGCTGTTCGGGTCCCAGGCCGGGTCCCAGGTCGGGTAGTTGCCGGATTGAACCGCCATGAACCGGTTGACCTCGCAGCCCTTCTCCACACGGATCGGGTGTCCCCACGGGCCGTCCAGGGCGGCCGCCAGGTTGATCCTGGGGGTGGTGATGCCCGACTTGGAGTCGATCACCGGATCGCCGGTGCCGATCAACAGGGCCGTCACCTCCTCGGCCGTCAGGTACCGATGGAGCCTCTCCCAGGCCCCGGATTGGAGACAGGCCACGGAGCCGGCGACAAACGGGCACGCCGAAGAGGTGCCGTTGAAGCTGTCGAAGTAGTCACTGGCATCGTAGCCCGGGGCCCCGACCATATCCGTGGTGTACATCGGATCCGCAGGGGCCAAGATGTCCAGGGTCGCGCCGCTGTTGGAGTAATCGGCCACCCGCCCGGTGGTGTCGTACAGCGCGCCCACCGACAGGACGCCGGACATGGCCGAAGGCCAGGCGATCCCCTCTCCGGCAGACCCGTCGTTCCCGGAGCCGGCCACAATCGTGATGCCGGCGTCCGTCGCCGCCTGGACCATGGGGACGAACGAGGGCCTGTACGAATCCGCGTTCCTTGGATCCGTGAACAGGGTGCCCTCCACCGCCCAACTGTTGCTGATCACCTTGATCGGATAGGCCGGGTTGTCGCTGCGGTGGGTGATGCACCAGTCCCAGCCCGCCAGCTCCGCATCGGTGAAGAGGACCTCGTTCGCATCGGACGCCTTGATCGCATAGATCCCGGCAGCCGGCGCAACGCCGCCCACATAGTCGCCGTGGATCCCCAAGGCCCCGCCCGCAATGCCCGCGCAGCAGGTCCCATGACCCACGGTGCCCGGCATGGGGTCGGGATCGTCCTCGCCCACGTCATAACCGCCCACGACCTTCCGGTTCGGGAACCCGCCGCCCCCCAGCATCGCGTGCGTGTAGTCCACGCCCGAATCGAGGATGGCAATCCCGATGCCCCGCCCGTCGTGGATCCTGCGGACCTCTGCGGCGTTGCCCAGGGACAGGCTCTGCTTGAGCAGGGGCACCACCCGCGTCACCGGCTCCACGTGCGCGACCATGGGGTCGGACAGGAGTCGGCTCAGACCCACCCGGGTCACCGCAGCCGAGAAGGCCGGGATGTTCTGGTACAGGCGCCGGACCTTCAGGTCCGAGGCCCCCACCTTGGACAGGGCCTGCTGCTGGCGCCGCGCCATCTCCGCGCGCAGGGCGTCCTCCGAACCGCGGTCGCCCCACCGCGTGGCCGCGCGCAGGGCCGCGTGGTCCTGCAGGGTGACGATCACGTTCACGTGCGAGGCCCCGCTGTCGTACTGGCGGGTCAGGGTCTGGCCGTCCACCAGCCTCTCGCCGGCCGACGGCGCCCCGGCCGTCCCGCCTGCGGCCTGGAGGCTCTCGAAGCCGTTCGGGTCGTAGTCCGGCCCGATTGTGGTATGGGTGATCGTGAGGCGGGAAGACCGGCCCCCGTACTCGAACCCGTTGGTCACGGCGACCTGGGCCCCCTCCATGGCGGCGTTCTTCCACAGGATGGAATCCACGACCGTCACATCGCTCTCGTACCCGCAGTACAGACCGCCGCCCAGGCCGGCACCGCCGCCCAGGGCGCCGATCGCCCGGTTGCCCGTGATCGTGCAGTTCGAAAGCTTGACCTTGGCAAACCAGTCGACGGACACGGCCCCGCCGTCCCGGTTCACCGTGTTCCCCGTCAAGAGGCTGTTGTGCAGCACGGGCATGGACTCCGCGGGCGTCTGGTCGTTGCCGCTGTAGTAGATCGCGCCGCCGGACGAGGTGGCGAAGTTGTCCGTGAACACGCTGTTCCGGATGAGCATCGGCGAGGACTCGCTGAAGTACGCCCCTCCCTGGGTCAGGATGATCCCGGGGTCGAAGACCGGGACCAGGATATTGGGATCCGTGTCGTCCGGCTCGTACAGGAACACGAACTCCGCCCGGTTCTTGGCGAACGTCACCCCGTCGAGGGTCCCCGTGCACTCGCTCGTGTGCAGGCCGCCGCCCTGGTAGGCGTTGCAGTCTCGGACCTCGGTGCCGGTCAGCAGGATCTCCGAGTTCAGCCCGTACACCGCACCGCCCATGGCGGCATAGGAGCCCACGACCTTGCACCGGGTCAGGTTCAACCGGGTGTCTTTCTCCACGGCGATCGTGCCGCCCATGCTCACGTAGATGTCCTGGGGCTGGGTGCCGTCATCCCCATCCACCGCGTTGGGCTCCTGGTCCCAGGCCGCATAGCTGTAGGTGAAGTTGCAGTCCACGAAGTCCAGGCTGCACCTCTGGTCCGCGTAGACCGCGCCGCCGAAGTTGTCGATCCGGTAGGCCCGGGGAGGCGTATTGCTCGTCGATCCCCCCACGCCGCACAGGCCGCCGGAGGTCCAGCTCTTGTTGAAGTTGCACTGGATGAACGTGGGCGAGCTGTCCGCCCGGAAGCAGACGGCCCCCCCGTGCCCGCTGTACCTCCAGTAGTCCTCGTACGGGCCGTTCTCCCACCCGTCCCACCAGTCGTCGATCATGGACTGCTCGATCAGGTCCGGCCAAACCAGATTGCCGCCCCGGCCGCCGTGCGATGCCTGCTGTCCGTTGCCACCGTCGCCGCCGCTGCCACCCTGGGCATAGCAGCCCTCGAAGTGGCACCTCTCAAACACAGGGTCTGCATAGGTGGAGCCGTACACGGCCCCGCCGTGCCCGTATCCGGCCCAACCGCCGTCCCAGCCTTCCGGGTGGTCCTGGTTGCCGTTATCCCCGTCCCCGCCGTCGCCACCCTGCACATAACAGTTGGTGAACATGCAGTTCTGGATCTTGGGCTTGGTGGCCACGAGGCCCATGGAGTCGCCCTGGATCTCCATGGCCCCGCCCTGCACGGAACCCCCGTTGCCGCCGTCGGCCTGCTGCGGCGAGGACCCGTTTCCACCGATCTTGTAGCAGTCGATGAACCGGCAGTTCCGGATCGTGGGGGAGCAGGCCGTGATGTAGATCTTGGCCTGATCCGTGAAGGTCAGTCCCTCCACCACCACGTGGGAGTCGGTGATGTACAGGACGTAGTCGTCCAGGATGGTCCTGGCCGTGGCGTCCGGGTCGTCCGGATTGGGCCCCGTCAAGGTCACGCCCCGGTCCAGGTAGACCGACTGTGTGGTGATCGCGTCGTGCCGGCCGGAGGGCACCACGATGATGTCCCCGTCATTGGCGTCGTCGATGACCCGGTCGATGCCGCCGGGACCGAGCACCCAGGTCCTGGGCTTGTAGAGCCTGGCCGTGACCTCCTTGAACTGGCGGCCCCTGGGATCGGTCGAGTACGGCGGCTGGATCGTGACCTCGTTGGTCAGCAGGGTCGAGAGATCGTCGTCCGTGCCGCTCCATCGGACGATGTAGTTCCTGTCCTTCAAGGTCACGGCCAGGTCCGCCGTGGAGCCCCGCCGGACCATCTCCCACTGAGGCACGATCGAGCCGGCCTCGGTGGCCCCGATGACCCGCGCCCGCAGCTCCACCAGGACGCTCTCGAACCCGATCCCAACCTCGAGGTAGTCCTTCTCGTCGGGGTCCGCAGGCCGCAGCACGGTCAGGACGTTCCACTGGAAGGGCGAGACGTTCCCATTGGCGTCCAGGTCCCTCTTGGCGTCATCGTTCGTGCCCGTCCACCCCGAGAGCTGCCAGTCCGGATCGGTCATCGTCGCCGTCAGCAGGATCTGGGCATACTCCCTCTGGAAGTCCGGGGTCGGGCTCAGAACGGCCTTCCCGCTGGGCGAGGCCGTGAGGATGAGCAGGTAGGTCTGGTTCTCCTCCGGGTCGTTGTAGTGGAACCCGATGTCCACGCGCCCCGTGTCGCTCCCGTTGTCCGTCCGGGTCGAGACCTGGTCCATGCCGAGGTCCGAGGCCGGGCCGCTGCCCGCGTCGATCGCGGGGCTGTTCGCATCCGCAGCCTTGGAGCCGGGGTTGATCCCGGCGATGTTGGGGTCGGGCGAGTCCCCCACGGCCGGCAGCCCGTTCACGTCGAGGATCTGTCCGGCGTTCCAGTTGCTCAGGTAGTAGTTGCCCAGCCGGCCCCGCGCGAACATCGGGTCCGCCGAGAAGTTCGTGTTCCCCCCGCCCGTGAGGTCGCCGAAGGCCGGGTCCGTGACGACGTACTGCCTCCCCGCCCTGCGGAGGTCGCCCTGGGCATTGGCGTAGAACAGACAGGATTCGACCGTCACCCTGGACGCGGTGTCGTACTCGGCGATGGCCACGTCGTTGTTGTCGTAGAAGATGGTGTTCCGGATCTGGGCCGTGGCCCCGCCCTCCAAGAACAGGACGCTCCCGCGGGTCAGGAACGGCAGGCAGTGGTTGCGGGCCAGTGTGCAGTTGGAGACCTCGGCGCCGCTGCCCACCTTGCCCCGCAGGTAGACGGCCCCGCCGTCCGCGCCGTCGCTGACGTTGTCCGTGAACAGGCAGTTCTGGACCTGGCCGGATGTGAGTGCGGCCCCGATCGCGCCGCCGTAGTAGTACGCGCGGTTGCCGGTCAAGACCGTGTTGCGGACCTGGATCCGGGCCCCGGCCTGGTCATAGTACACGCCTCCGCCGTCGATGGAGCTGTAGTTGCCCGTGATGTTGCAGTCCACGATCGGCGAGTTCGTGTCGTACAGGTACACGCCGCCGCCCTGCCACCGGGCCTCGTTGTCGAAGATCCGGCACCAGGTGACCTGGGCGCTGCCCCCGTCCAAGCAGATCCCGCCGCCCCAGCCGTCCAGGGCCAGGTTGCGGCCCACGCGGGACTGGGTGACCACGATCTGAGACCCTCGCCTCGCGAACAGACCGCCCCCCTGCACGGCGGACTGGTTGTCCACGATGCTGCACCCTGTGATCACGGCCTTGCCGCCGGTACAGATCACGCCGCCCTGCACGAGGTTCTTGCGAACGATGCAGTTCTCGATCCGGGGCGAGGACTCCTTCACGACCTCCTGCTTGTTCTGGATGACCACGGTCCCAATGCGGATGCCGGGCGACCCGTCCTGGATGGTGAATCCCCGCAGGACCGCTGCGCCGGTCTCGTTCGTCGCAAAGTTGACCGTGGGCTGGTTGGCGACCTGGGCCACGCCCTCCAGGGCCTGTTCCTCATCGTACCACCCGATGATCGTGTCGTCCGGGGAGGGGTCCCCCACGGTCGCACCGTCCAGGCTCCCGCTCCGGAGGAGGATGTCCTTACCCTTGAAGTCGATGGTCGGCTCCGCGTAGAAGCAGCCGGTGTCGGCCACGATCTCATCGCCGGCCCTGAGGGCCGGGTCCTTCAGGGCGTCCGTGATCGGCGTCGAACCTGTGTAGTCCTTCTTGGTGCGGAGGTTCCGCACCTTGCCCGGAGTCACCATCGTGAGGAACTTGGCCAGGTTCAGGCGCCCCCCGGACGTGCACAGCCCGGGCAGCACGGGCTCCACCGCGCTCGGATGGGTCATGAGGTAGCGGAGCTTGACCGGGCTCAGACCCGGGTTCATGGCCAGGGCCAGGGCACTGGCCCCCGCCACGTGCGGGGCGGCAAACGAGGTGCCGCTGACCAGGGCCACGCCCTCCGATTCGGGCGTACCGACCAGGGCGGGGATGTTGGCGTCCTCCAGTGCCGGCGTGCCGAGCACGGGGACCAGGGTGAGGATCGAATCGCCCGGGGCCCCGATGTGCACGGTCTGCGGCCCCCAGTTGGAGAACGAGGCCGTCACGTCGTTGCGGTCCGTGGCCATGACGGAGATCACGTTCGGGAGGGCATCCCGCCCCCGTGTGCCCGCGGCCGTGCCGAACCCGGCCGGGTAGTAGGGCTGGGAGTCCATGTCGGCCGGCACCACGTTCGGGTCGTCGAACATGTTGCCCGCAGCGCCCACCACGACCACGTCCGGCGCACCGCTGATCGCGTCGTAGAGGCCCTGGGGCCAGCTCTGCGTGCCCCAGGAGCAGTTGACCACGTGGGCCTTGCTCTTGGGCTCGTTGTAGCCGAAGCTGAGTGCGAAGCCGAACCCCTCCACGGCCGTGGTCATGCTGATCTCGTTGCCGTCCGTGATCCGGACGGTCACGATCTTGACGTTCTTGCACACCCCGGCGATGCCCGTGTTGTCCCAGGTGGCGCCGATGATCCCCGCGACCGCCGTGCCGTGCCAATGGGTGTCCATCACATTGGGGTCGTACGGGTACTCGTTGCCCTGGGCGTCCATGACATCGGCCGGGGGATCATCCACGAAGTCGCCCCCGTAGGACGTGAACTCGAAGTTGGGGTCCTCGGGGTTGAAGTTGGGATCCGCCAGATTGGAATCCGCCGGGACCAAGTACAAGGTCTCGGACCAGAGGTTGGGCTGGAGGTCCGGGTGGTTGTAATCCACGCCCGTGTCCAGGACCGCCACGATGACGTCCGTGGCGTCCCCCTCCTTGCCCCGGCCCATGGCGTCCCAGCCCTCCGGAGCATTGATGTCCCCGAACTCCCCGGTCACCGGGTGCCGGATCCCCGGCGCCAGGGGCGTGCCGCCCGGGACACGGATGGACTGTCCCCTGTTGTCCAGGGCCCACTGGCTGTCGAACCATGCGTCGCTGGTGCGGTAGGAGAGCTTGAACTTGTAGTTGGGCTCTGCATAGGCCACATAGGGCGAGGCATTGAACCGGGCCACCGCGTCTTGGACGCTGACCCCTGCCGGCAGGCGCAGCGTGGCCAGACCGGGCACGATCGCCCCGAGGTCCCGCTCCACCGTGGAGCCGGCCAGGATCCGATCCGCCACGATCGTCAGAACCGAGTGACGGGTGCGGGGCCCTGTCCAGGCTGCGTCCCCCGGCGCGGGATGAAGAGGTTCCACAAACCGCACCATGACCGAGCCCGTCTTGTAGGACGCGCTGTCCTCGACCCAATTCGACCACGACAGGCCCAATCCCTCGCCCGCGGGCATCGCCTGGGTCTGCGCGCACACGCCCAACAGTACGCCTATGACCAATCCCAAGACTCGACCTCGCCCCTGCATGGTATGCCTCATGATCCGACTTCCGTCCTCGAGTGAGTCCTTCCCCTTTACGATACCCAACGACAACTCCACTGCGCCCGGCCGGGCCTGCGGCCATCCGCAGCGTCACCCGACCCTGCCCTGACTAGAAGGCATGCGCCCCCGCGGCCGAGGCGGCCTCGAGCGCCTCCTGATCCTTCTCGTCGATGAGGATGATCCTGGGCTTCACCAGGAGCAGCAGGATCTGCTGGTCCTTGACCGTGCTGTCCGTGCTGAAGGCCCGACCGATGATCGGGATCTTGCTCAGGATCGGCACGCCCACCTGCTTCTCGACCTCGGTGGTCACGGTCTGGCCGCCCAGCAGGAGCGTGCCTCCGTCCGGGACCATGACCCGCGTGGAGAGCTGCGCGGACTCGGTCTCGGGCGTCTCCACCAGCATCCTCTGCACCTCGGTCTGGCCCGAGGTCCCCGCCGCAAGGACCTCGACGCTCTGCCGCCGGATCCCGACCAGCCGGTTGCGGATCAGGTCGATCATCAGGAGCACGTGCTTCTTGTCCTTGCTGATCGTGGGCGTGACCTGCAGGCTGTTTCCGGCCAGCACGTCCGTGTAATTTATGTTCGCGGCCGTGGTGGTGGTGGACGTGCCCAGGGACACCCCGGATTGATACCCGATCTGGGTATCCGGGGGCAAGGCGAACTGGAAGTAGCTGGCCAGGTTGAAGACCACCGGGTCTCCGCTCATGACCGTGGCCTTGGGTGCGCTGAGGGTCTTGGTGTCGTTGCGGGCCTGTGTGGCCTTCAGCAGGTACTGGACCTGCAGGTCGTCCAGGACCGTCCCGTACTGGCCCTGCGCCAGGAGCGCGGAGGCCACGCCGCCCATGCTCCCGGGCACCTCGGTCTCCGCGGCGGCGGCTCCGTCCGTGTGCTCCTGCAGGACCATGAGCCTCCCGAACTTGCCGCCCAGGTTGATGGACATGTCCATGTCCAGCCCCAGCTCCTCCATGAAGGCCTTGCCCACAGTGAGGAAACGGGCCTCGATGGCGACCTGGGGCCCGAGGGACTTGCGGAGCTCGTCGAGCAACTGCTCGACCTGGCGGTGGACCTCCCGCGTGTTGGTGACCACCAACTTCTTGGGGAGCGATCCCATCATCATCCCCTGGGGATAGGTCACGATCGTCCCTTCGCCGAACTCGCTGATGTCATACCAACTGTCCGGCTCGATCGTGTTCTGGATCAACGTGGTCAGGTTGGACATGTCCATGCCCCCGCCCCGCATGCCGTAGCCGCCGCCCGCGCCGTAGCCGCCGCCTGTGCCGTAGCCGCCGCCCATGCCGCCCATGCCATAGCCGCCCATGCCCATGCCGCCCATGCCCATGCCGCCCATGCCATAGCCGCCCATGCCCATGCCGCCCTTCATGCCCATGCCCACGCCGCCCATCATGCCCATGCCCATGCCGCCCATGCCCATGCCGCCCATGCCATAGCCGCCAC
>JAGOQT010000423.1 GCA_018007255.1 Phycisphaerae bacterium
GCGTCGCCGGCTCTGCGGGTCTGTTTTTGTCTCATGTCGTTATTCTCCGGAGGCTTTCTTCACCATTGTAATGACCTCCGGTTCCTGACACTTTAGTGACCTTGGGTTGCTGACACTTGGCCTATAATCCCTTTCTTCGACGGTCCCGATTCAGAGAGGTCCTATGGCAGCCACGATCGCAGAACAGGTCCTGCAGCTCAAGCGGGGCACAGCCGAGGTGTTCACGGAGGACGAGCTGGCCGGGCGCCTGGCCCTGGCGGCCAAGCAGGGCAGGCCGCTCCGCGTCAAGCTCGGCCTGGACCCGACCAGTCCGGACATCCACCTGGGCCACACCGTGGTGCTCCGCAAGATGCGCCAGTTCCAGGACCTGGGCCACAAGGCCGTGCTCATCATCGGGGACTACACCGCCCGGGTCGGCGACCCGACCGGCCAGAACACCACGCGGCCCATGCTCAGCCCGGAGCAGATTGAACGCCATGCGCACACCTACTTCGAGCAGGCCGGCAAGGTCCTGGACACCTCGCCGGACAAGCTGGAGGTCCGGCACAACAGCGAGTGGCTGGAGAAGCTGAGCTTTGCGGACGTGCTCAAGCTGGCGGCCCAGATGACCGTTGCGCGGATGCTCGAGCGGGACACCTTCGAGAAGCGGTACGAGGCGGACGAGCCCATCGGCGTGCACGAGTTCCTGTACCCCCTCATGCAGGGCCACGACTCGGTGATGATCCGGGCGGACGTGGAGCTGGGCGGCACGGACCAGACCTTCAACAACCTGGTGGGCCGCAAGCTCCAGGAGAACGCGGGCCAGCTCCCGCAGATCGTGATCACCCTGCCGATCCTCGTGGGCCTGGACGGCAAGGAGAAGATGAGTAAGTCCAAGGGCAACTACGTGGGCGTGACGGACGCGCCGAACGAGATGTTCGGCAAGGTCATGAGCATCTCCGACGGGATGATGGAGAACTACTTCACACTCCTGACCGACCTGCCGACGAGCCGGATCAGGGAGCTGGTCGACCCGCAGAGGACCCACCCCAAGCAGGCCAAGGTCCTGCTGGGCAAGGCGATCGTGAACCAGTTCTACGACATCGCCGCTGCGGACGCCGCTGCGGCCCACTTTGACAAGGTCTTTGCCCAGAAGGAAGTGCCCGACGAGATGCCGGTCGTCGAGCTTCGTGCAGAGCCGGTCCCGGCCAGCAAGCTGCTCCTGACCTGCGGTCTGGTCGCCTCGGGCGGCGAGGGCAAGCGGATGATCGCCCAGGGCGGGGTGAGCATAGACGGGCGCAAGATCACGGACCCCAACGAGACCATCACCCCCAGAGACGGCATGGTCTGCCAGGTGGGCAGGAGGAAGTTCGCCAGGATCCGGACCCAGGTCATGTCTCCCGACGGCGGGCTCTAGCGGTCCATGAAGATCGTTGCAGACGGCAATATCCCCTTTGTGGAGGCCTGTTTCTCGCACCTCGGCCAGATCCGGGTCGTGCCAGGCCGCCAGATCGCCCCTGAGACCGTGGCCGATGCGGACGTGCTCCTGGTCCGCAGTGTCACGGCAGTGGACCGCAGGCTCCTGGAAGGAAGCAGGGTCCGGTTCGTGGCCACGGCCACGATCGGGCTTGAGCACGTGGACGTGGACTACCTGCGGGCCCAGGGGATCGGCTTTGCCTCGGCCCCGGGCTCCAATGCCAACTCCGTGGCGGAGTACGTGGCGGCCGCCCTGTTGTTCGTGGGCCGCAAGCACGGGGTTCCGTTCCAAGGCAAGTCCATCGGGATCGTGGGCGTGGGCAACGTGGGCACGCGCGTGGCCGCCAAGTGCGAGGCCCTGGGCATGCGAACGGTCCTGAACGACCCGCCCCTGGCCAGGCAGACCGGTGATCCCAAGTACCGGCCCTTGGACGAGGTGCTCGCTTGTGACGTTGTGACCCTGCACACGCCCCTGACCCAGGAGGGACCGGACCCGACCTTCCACCTGGCGGGTGGGGCCTTCTTCGACAGGCTCAGGCCGGGCGCGGTCTTCCTGAACACCTCTCGCGGCGGTGTCCACGACACAGAGGCCCTCAAGGCGGCCATGGCCCGAGGCAGGCTCAAGGCCGCGGTCCTGGACGTGTGGGAGGGTGAGCCGAACATCGACCAGGACCTGCTCCGCAAGGTGGACCTCTCCACGCCGCATATCGCAGGGTACTCCCTGGACGGCAAGATCGCTGGCCTGATCCTGATCTACCGGGCCGTGTGCCGGCACCTGGGCGTGCGCCCGATCCACGAGGCTCGCGAGTTCCTGCCCCCTCCCGCAGTGCCATCGATCGAGCTGGAGACGGGCGACCTGCCCGAGCAGGAGCGGATCCACGAGACCGTGCAGCAGGTCTACGCCATCGGGCGAGACGACTTCAACACCCGGGAGATCCTGATGGTCCCCGCCCAGACGAGAGGGGCCTTCTTCGACGACCTGCGAAAGAACTACCCGGTTCGAAGGGAGTTCCAGAATACCACGATCTGCATGGACGACCCTGGAAGTCCCCTCGCCCGGAGCCTGGCGGGGATCGGATTCAGGATCCGAGCAGGGAGCCAGAAGCCGGAAGCCGCAAGCCGGAAGAGAGAGGCAAGGTGACAGAGCAAGGATCGCAGAGGCCCAGGCGTGCAGATGTCCTGACGTGGCCCACGGGTCGGCTGGACTTCTCGGCCGGGTGCCTGGTCATGGGCATCCTGAATGTCACCCCCGATTCCTTCAGCGACGGGGGGCGGTTCCTGGACACGGATCGGGCCGTGGACCAGGGGCTCCGCATGGCTGCAGGGGGTGCGGCGATCCTGGACGTGGGCGCGGAGTCGACCCGGCCCGGTGCCCGGCCTGTGCCGTGCCAGGAGCAGATCCGGAGGGCCGTGCCCGTGATCCAGGCCCTGGCCCGGCAC
>JAGOQT010000424.1 GCA_018007255.1 Phycisphaerae bacterium
GTTGCAGACCTCCTCCGTGGGCTCCCACGCCTGGTTTGCGTTGAAGTCGATCCACCCCTGCACAATCCCCCCGCCCCCGTTGACCTCCAAGGTCACGTCGGCCTTGTGTCCACAGACCAGGGGTGGGACACACACGCCGCCCTCGTCGTCCCAGCCCATCCTGTCGGGGCGGGCCACGTCCAGGTCATCGCCCAGGGCATCGGGATGCGGCTGACCGTCGGAATCGGCGTCCGGCCGGTCGTTGGCGTCTCCGAACCAGGGACCCGCCAGGACATGGTCCGCCCCCTGGTGGACGGCCAGTGCCGGGTACCCCGGCGAGGAGGCCAGATCCGGGGCATCCCCCCAGTCATGCTCCTTCCGGCCTGGGGCCAACGTGGGGATCAGGAGGTAGTCCTCTGTCTCACCGTACTGGTAGCCGCCGCTGGGGCCTGAGCCCCCGGTCCCAACCAGCGGGGTGGCCAACGGGGTCCAGGACCTCTCGGCAATCGTGATCCGCATCCACAGGGGCTGGGGATCCGCCGGGCGGGCATGCCAGCAGCGAAACTGCGGCGAGGTCTGGGTCGTGGTGCCGACTCCGGTCAGGTGGACCTGCTGGTTCTGGACTGCCCACTCCTGCACCTGGGTCCCATCCTCGCAGGTCAGGACGTCATCCCAATCGCCGTCCCGGTTCCAGTCGAACCAGGCGTTGACGACCACGGACCGCATGACCAGGTCCGAGACCGTCACCTCGTACTCGAAGGTCGCGGTGCCGCAGTGGGGCAGAACCAGGGGCAGGACCAGACCGTCGTCGCCGCTGTCCAGGTCCGGCCGATCTCCAGGCACGTCCAGATTGTTCGTGGGGTCGTCGTCAAAACCCAGGTCCGCCTCCTGCTCCAGGCTGACCCTCGGACCGAGGTACATGCACTCCACAGGGCCGTGGTGCACAGGCCCGTATGGAGGGGACCCCGCGCGAAAGACCGTGGGGAAGGACGCGGCAGTCCCCGGATACGCGGTCATGGATTGGCCCGGGAGGCTGTTCGAGCTGTCCGGTGCATCGCCCAGGTCCCGCTGGGGCGGGACCTCGTCCGCACCGGTGATCACAAGGGCCAGGTCCAGGGCCTGGCCTTCATCCACGTGGCCCCTGGGATAGGCCAAGGGCACCCAGCGGGTTCCGTCCAGGCGGACGGCCGGGTCTCTCCACCGAAATCGGCTCAGTGTGGTCTTGAGCCCTGGGGACGGCTGCAGGCTGCTGAGCGGCGAGGCCGTGACCGCCAGCCAGTACACGGTGCCCTCCTGTTGAACAAAGGGTTGGTCCGCAATGCAGAAGTCGAGCTGGACCCCCTTGCGATGATCGTCGGGCTCGTACGTACCGCCGGGCGGACTCCACCAGCCCTGGAATCCGTCGTGCGTGGTCGTCGCCGAGTACTGGCCCGGGCCAAAGGTCCGGGTCCAGAGCCTGGAGCCGGGGTGGCTCTGCGCCATACCCTGGGCCGGCACGTCCTCGTGGAGCGTCAGCTCGAATTCGAGGAAGTCCACGGCACTGCCGGTCAGACCGACGTTCAGGTCCCCCGCAAAGGAACACCACAGGTGGATATCCCGGATGGGGCCTGTGGCCGTGCACAGGAAGTCGTCCGCCAGGGTCGTGGAGGACGCGTGGACGTCCACACCCAGTGCGCTGTAGTCCGGCCACTGGGCCCAGTGCATCTTGTGGGCCTGGCCGTAGGTCCATTCGCATGGCGGGTCCGCCATCTCCAAGGCGTGCAGGGACGACGCCCGTGCCGCCGCACAGACCGCGCACACCCAGAGCCCCATGCCCGCCTGATTCAGGTATCGTCGCATCCTCATCTGCGTAGCCCTCGACTTCCGACTGGTACCCCTGTGAGTCCAAGAACACGCTGTGGGAGGGCATCGAGGTCCGTCCTCCCCAGCCGCACAGGTGCCTCTGAGGTGGATCGAGAGATGTCTGGTCCGCTCGGGGCACCAGAACCGACGATGAGTATGCGCACGGGGCGGAAAAAGAACAATAGAAAAGTGGAGCGAGCCCCCGCAGCCCGCACGGACAGGGCCCCGGCTCAGTAGACCAGGGCCACTGCCTGTTCGAGCCTCCTGACCACCTCCGCCACGTCCGAGGCGTCGTCGATGCAGTCGTCGAACCCCTTGTTCAGGAGGGCCTGAGACTCCGACGGACCCAGCCGGCCGGTGAGGGCGAAGACCTTCATGGTCTGGAGCTCGGAATCACCCCGGATGGCCTTGCAGATCCCGATCGCGTCGATTCCATCGGCAAGGAGGTTCAGGATGGCGACGTGGGGAGAGAACCTCTGGGCCACCCATCCGGTCTCGATGTTGGTGCAGGCCAACTGGACATCGTATTCGCCCTTGGCCATGAGGCGATGAGCCAGCGTCTGGGCCGCCTCCCTGTCGCTGTCCACCACCAGGATGCGGGTCTTGCCTGTGCCGAGCCTGGTAAGGGGCATGTTGTGGACCTTCATGAAGCGAACCAGTTCGTCCACGGGGATGCGGCGGTCCCTGCTGCCCGGGATCCGGTAGCCCTTCAACTGGCCGGTGTCGAACCACTTCGAGACCGTCCTGGGCGCCACGCTGCATATCCTGGCCACGTCTCCGGTAGTCAGGACGTTCTTGCCCTTAGCCATCATCTAGCCCTCGTTACCTATGGAATCACCTTCAGCCAGTACTTCGGCCTGCTGCAGGGGGGTGTTTAACCTGCGGGCCCGCCGCCACGGCAAGGCCCCCACGTCGGATCACAGCCGTCCGATAAGGAGCTCGGGTCCGCAGCCAGGTCCTGGCCCGTTTTGGGTGGGGCCGGTCTGCCGGATGGCCGATGATAGGGGAGGCCCCGCACAGGCAGGGGCCGGGAGGAAACGGCGTGACCATACCCCTATCCAGACCGGAC
>JAGOQT010000425.1 GCA_018007255.1 Phycisphaerae bacterium
CTCCAATTCCACCGCCTCGTCCTGCTCGTTCCCGACCGGTCCGGAACCGGACACGGCCCGGCGGACTTCTCTGAGGCAGCGATGCTTGAACACCCCCACCTGGTTCGGGGTCAGTCCCAGGAGGCTGGCGACCTGGTGGTTCGGGCTCTGGCAGTAGAACAGCAGTTCAATGGACTGCAGGGCCGTGAAGTCGAGGTCTCGCTTGAACCCCTCCACCAGGCCGCTCACCGCAGAGACCAGGGCTCTGCGGTGCAGGTCCCGTTGTTCGTTCTGGCGCGCGACCCAACTGACGGACGGGTCCGTGCAGGGCCGCTGCTCCAGGGGATCGGCAGGCCCGTCCTGGCCGTCCGGGTCCGCCCGGTCCTGGAGCAGACACACGTGGCGGGCCTCGCGGCGCCGGTAGCTATCCACGATCTTCTTCCGGAGGAGGCAGAAGAGGTAGGTCTCGAGGTTGCAGTCCTCCCGGAACTGGGGGAGCCCCTTGATGAAGGAGACGAAGGTCTCCTGCACGAGGTCCTCGCACTCCACTTCGTGCGGGACCCTGGCGCGGGCAAAGGCCAGGAGCCTGCCCTGGAACCGGTCCACGAGCCGCGACCACGCCCGGTCGTCCCCGCGGCGGATCCCATCCAGGAGGACCTGCTCGGCCTGTGGTATCCTGGCCATGCCGGAGATTCTAGCGGCCGGGGCGCGTGGGGGAAAGGGCCCGCTGCGCGGCCCCGTGCCGAGGACGGGTCATTCGGGATCGGCCCTCAGAGCACGGCCGTCCGGTGTCTGTGGCTGTGGCATTCGATGTTGACCGCCACGGGCAGGGAGGCGATGTGGCAGGGGGCGACCTCGATCAGGACCGCCAGGGCCGTGGACCGGCCACCCAGGCCCTGCGGCCCCAGACCACAGGCGTTGATTGCAGACCGCAGGTCCTGCTCCATGCGGGCGTAGAAGGGATCGGGGTGGGGGACGCGGAGATCCCGGAGCAGGACCTTCTTCGCCAACAGACAACTCGTCTCGAAGTTCCCCCCGATGCCGACCCCCACGATCAACGGGGGACAGGCGTCCGCTCCTGCGTCCCGTGCAACGGACACGACCCAGTCGCAGATCTGTCCTGGGTCCGCGGAGGGGTTGAACATCCGGAACCGGCTGCGGTTCTCGCACCCGCCGCCCTTGGCCATGACCGTGAGCGTGAGCCGGTCCCCTGGAACGACCGTGTAGTGGACCACGGCCGGGGCGTTGGTGCCCGTGTTCCGGCGGCGGAGCGGGTCTGCCACCACGCTTCTGCGCAGGAAGCCCTTCTCGGCCCCGGACCGGACCCCGGCCTGGATGGCGTCGAGGATCGTCAGGTTGGGGCCGTCCTGAGGGGGGCGGATCGCCACGGATGCACCCTGCTCCACAAAGACCACGGCCAGGCCGGTGTCCTGGCAGAGCGGGACCATCCGGTCCCCGGCCAGGCGGGCGTTCTCGATGAGCTTTCGAATCCGATCCCCGGCCGCAGGGTCGGACTCTGTGGCCGCGGCCTGCTCCAGGGCGGCCCGCACGTCCTCGGGGAGGCAGTGGCACGCCTCCACGCAGAGGTCCTCCACGGTGCGGACAACAGCGGTATAGTCGAGGCAGCGCACGGCAGACCCCGTGGGCCTAGGGCTGGCCCGCGTCCTTGATGTCGAACGAACGGTACGTGGTGTTGTCCAGGTCGTCGCTGACCTTCACGGCCAGCACGTGCGGTCCTGCGGACAGGTCCTCCAGCCGGATCGTGAGGGTCTCCTCCGTGGTGTCGTACACCCCGTCCTCCGGCACAGCCCCCTGCCAGTCCTCGTTGCTGTCCACCGTGTACTCGAGTCGGCCGATCGCGCTGAACTGATCGGCCACGGTCAGGAGCACGTTTGCGGTCTTGCCCGTCCTCTCCACCACCGCGCTGCGGATCTCCGGGCCCGTATTGTCGATCACGACCGGGTCGCTGATGCGGCTCCCGGTCTGCCGGGTCGAGGGGGTGTTGGACCTCGCGTCACTGACCGTGACCCGGATCTCGTAACGCCCGTCCTCCACCGTGCGCCCGTCCCACTCGAAGGTCTCTTCCTCCAGGTCCTCTTGGAGCTGGATCCAGGGCTCCCGGCCTGCCTTGCGGAAGGAGAGGGTGTAGGTCAACTCGTCGTCGTTGCCGTCCCGGGCCTTGAAGGCGATCTTGTACAGCCCCTGCTTGGAGGCGGGGCTGGAAATGCGACTGACGTCCACGGAGTCCACGACCGGCGCCAGGTTGGGGATCGTGCTGGACAGGGTGACCTCCCGGATCAGGGGGGTGGTGTCCCCCCGAGGGCTCTGCAGGGTCAACCGGTACTGACAGAACCGGCCCGTGGGGCACGTCAAGGGCACAGGGCCTGTGATCTCCACAGGATCGGTCCACGCCGAGAAGGTCGGGTCGTTGACATCCTCGACGTTTCCGCTGCGACAGGCGGCCAGGACCTTGCAGCCCGTCGGCACGTCGGCCTCGATCTGGAGCCGCCCCCACTGCGCGGGCTGGTCCGCGTCCACGAGCGTGGAGGTGTAGACCCCCTCTTGGGCGTAGGTTGCATCGATGCGCACGAGCTTGGCCGGGTTGGCCGTGCCCACGAGGACCTCGCCGTTGGACACGGCCAGTGCGGTGATCTGGGAGGCCTGTTCATCCTCGTACAGCGTGGACTGCTGCTCGAGCACCGGGTCCACGCGCAGGAGCTTGGCGTCGTTCCCGGTCCCGATCACGAGGCGCTTGCCCACATGGCCCAGGCAGAAGAACACCGCATTCTCGCCCGCCACCTCGGTGACATAGCCGTCCCGGGTGATCCGGACCAGGCGGCTGGCCGTGTCCGGCCTGTCCGCCCGACGGACCGGCTGGGTCCGCTGGGGAGGCCC
>JAGOQT010000426.1 GCA_018007255.1 Phycisphaerae bacterium
TTGGTGTGGAGGGTCGAGAAGACCAAGTGCCCGGTCAAGGCCGCGCGGATCGCGATGTCCGCCGTCTCTCGGTCCCGGATCTCCCCGACCATGATGATGTCCGGGTCATGGCGGACGATGTGGCGGAGCCCCGTGGCGAAGGTCAGGCCCCGCTTGACATTGACCGGCATCTGATTGACCCCGTCCAACTGGTACTCCACGGGGTCCTCGATCGTGATCATCTTGACCGTGGGGGAGTAGATCCTCTTGAGTGCGGCGTAGAGCGTCGTCGTCTTGCCACACCCGGTGGGTCCGGTCACCAGCACGATCCCATAGGTCTTGTGGAGGCACCGCTCGAAGCCCACGAGCATCTCGTGGGTCATGCCGAGGTCCTCCAGGTCGATCAGGGCCGCGCTCTTGTCCAGGATTCGCATGACCACCGCCTCGCCGTGCACGGTCGGGACCGTGGACACGCGGAGGTCGATCTTGCCCTTCTTGGCCGCAAACTCGATGCGCCCGTCCTGGGGCACAAACCGCTCGGCGATGTTCATGTTGGCCATGATCTTGATCCGCGAGACGATGGCCGGATGGAGCCGCTTGGAGGAAGGGCTCTTCTCAACCAGGAGACCATCGACGCGGTACTTGATCTTGAGTTCGTGCTCAAACGGCTCGATGTGGATATCGCTGGCGCGGTCCTCGACGGCCTCCAGGATGATCAGGTTGACCAGGTTGACCAGGGACGGCTCCCGAGCGATCTCACTGAGCTGGGCCGCGGACAGGTCCTCGCCCTCCAGGGCGCCATCGCCGTCCTGGTCCTTGGGGGCCAGGTTGTCCAGCATCCGGGCCACGTTGCTGCCGTAGAACCTCAAGATGGCGGTGTCCATCTCGACCGGGTCTCCGTAGTACCGTCGGATGGGACAACCGGTCACGACCCGCAGGTCTTCCACGGCCTCGGGCTGAAACGGGTTGACCATGGCCACGGCCAGCCGCCCGTCCTCATAGCGCAGGGGAAGGACTTGGTACCTGTTGACAAGGTCCGCGGGGACCAGGCTGACGACCTCCGCGCTGACGGAGATGTCGTTCAGATCCACCCGCTCAATCCCGGCCTGAAGGGCAAGGGCCTCCTGAAGTTGGGGCTCCGTGACGTAACCCAACTCGACGAGGATCACGCCGAGCTTGCGGTGTCGCACCTGCTGCTGCTCCAGTGCGATAGCCAGGTTCCCAGGCTCCAGGTAGGACTTCTCGCAGAGCAGCTCACCCAGTCTCTTCCGTCTTCCGTTATCCATTCAGTGCCCCTTGCCTTACTTCTCAACCGGCCGTTGGCCAGGATTGTACCGACCCTAGAGCCCACACTCAACCATCGCCCCTGCCGTGCAGATGATCGCGGTTCTCGCCTCCTGTGCCCTTTGGCCCACCCCGGCCGTACCGGCCGAGCCGCTGCGCAAGACCCAGTCTCATCAGTATCTTGGAGGCTCGAGACCGCCCCTCTCATACATGAAAACCGGGGTGCGCTGGGAAAATTGGCCCACCTGCACGAGCCCGCCCTGTCCAGGTGGGCTCAGGAACCACGCCTCCATGGCCCCCCCCGAGGGGCACGCCAGGTCCGGCCCTGAGGCCGCTGCCCGCCGGTCACGCAGGGCACAGGGCAACAGGGCTTGCCCTGGGGAACGCCCGGGGCTATACTGTGCTCAACTGCAGAAAGGACGGGCATGACCGACGCCAAGATCGACCTGTTCGAGAACCCCAGGCCGGGGCGGGACTACACGGTCACGATCCAATGCCCGGAGTTCACCAGCCTCTGCCCCAAGACCGGCCAGCCCGACTTCGGGGTCATCACGATCGAGTACGGACCGGATCGGACCTGCATCGAACTCAAGAGCCTCAAGTTCTACACACAGGGCTATCGCAACAAGGGGGTCTTCTACGAGGCCCTGACCAACCAGATCCTGGACGACCTCGTGGCTGCCTGCCAGCCGCGATGGATGCGCGTGACCGCCCGTTTCACGCCCCGCGGCGGGATCACCACGGAGGTCAGGGCCGAACACAGGGCCGGTTTCGAGAGGTGATCCATGGCCATCGCATTCCATTGTGAGCACTGCAGCGCGAAGATCGACGCCCCTGCAGGCACGGGGGGAAGGTGGGGCAGGTGCCCATCCTGCCACAATCGGGTCTACATCCCCGTACTGGAACCGGCCCCAAGCGATGACCTCAGACTGGCCCCCCTGGACGAGACCGACGAGGAGAGGCAGAGCCGCCTCCTGGCCGAGACGTTCCAGTTGACCCAGGACATCCTCCAGGAGAAGGCCGTGCCTGAGGAGAGCGAGGAAGACACCCAGGAACCAGCCGAATCGATGTTCATCCCCATGGAGAAGATGGGCGACAAGGACCTGGCCCAGGAGGTCGTCCGATATCTCCAACTCATGGTCGCCGGGGATCTGGACAAGGCCAGCGAGGTCATGGGCATCCTCTCGGCCTACGGCCCGCAGACGCTCGCCATCCTGGACCGGATTGCACTCGGGGAGATCCTCGACCCCCGCCTGGGCGCGATCCCCCCCCAGGTTTTGTCCGGCCTGATCCGGAATCTCCGTTCCGAGCTTTAGCCTTTCCCTCCCGGCCCTCCTCTGCCCGGCCCGGGCCAGACAGGACCTCCTGGAGCCGCTTCTTAGAGGACCCGCATGCCTGCAGGCCCGCGCCTGCCCTGGTCCGGTTTGGTGCTCCGCCGTGGCTGGTCTATAGTTTGAACGGGGGCGGCCCTTGATGCAGACGACCCCCAACAGCCGCGAGAATGGGGAGGGCAACGACTATGGCAGCCGGGACCACCGTGGGGCACGTGACCCACGAGGCAGCGGGCAAAATCGGGGGGCACGGCGAGGTCCTCCGCG
>JAGOQT010000077.1 GCA_018007255.1 Phycisphaerae bacterium
GAAGAGCGGGCCCTCTGGGGCCAGACCGGCACGGGGATCTTCCCGATGTTCCGGTCCGTGTCGCTGGGAGGGTCAAAGGAGTGGTTGACCAGGATCAGGTGGATCTGAAGTCCCTCGGCCCAGTCCACCACCTGGTCCAGGAACTCCAGAAAGAGCGTGTCGAGGGTGTACGCAGGCGGGCCTCCGGTCATGGCGTGCAGGTTGATCGGCAGCCGGATCACGTCGCACCCCAGGCCCTGGATGTTCGCCAGGTCCTGCCTGGTGAACCGGGTGAACTGGATCTGCCTGGGGCCGGAGGCCTGGAACCAGTTGGTCAGGTTCACGCCGCGGTGGAAGGGAAGCTCGGTATCCCCGGCGCCGTATGCACTCGACCCAAGGACAAACAGGACAGCAACCTGGAGGACTTTCCGCACAGGGGTTTGCATCAGACCCTATCCTGGCTCACCGTGTCTTCATCAGACCATCCAACCCAGGTCATTGTACCAGGACAGGCGGGCTGATTCAAGGGACGCGGGGCCTGCACCCGGGCCGGACCCGAGGGCCGCCTGCAGGCCTCCACTTGATCTGGAACTCGACCTCCTCTGTGCCTCCGGACCGCTCGTGCTCCACGCTGATGCTCGCGTGGGCGGGGATGCGGATCCGCTCTCCGGCAACCTGGATGGAGAGTGCGCGGCCTTGCTCCAGGGCATCGGCCAGGCGCCGGACCTTGGCCACGAACGTCTTGGTGGAGTAGACCTTCTCGATGTCCCGCTCTCTCTTCTTCGGCACTGTAGACCTCCTATTGCGGTTTGCCACGACTGGAGCTCCTTCGCCGGGCAACAGCCCGCCATGCGAAGAGGACGCCTATTGCGAGGATGCCGTACGCGATCCAGGATATCCCGGCCATGAGCGGAAGGTCCGCATTGGAATGGGATCCCTTGAACACCTGAAGCGCAATCCCGCCGGGCACGAAGAACAGGCCCGCCGCCCATCCAAGGGGGCTCAGGCCGGAGCTGCCGTCTTCCACGCCGAGATACGCGCACGCCAGGACACACCACAACGAGACCACGCCCACAGCAATCCAGCATCCCTTGGTCATATGTGCTCCTGTTTCAAGCCCATCCTGCCGCCTGTCTCAGGCCGCAGGCCCTGCGGTCTTGCGGGCCACGACCATGATCTCCATGTCGTCTAGGTCCAGGGGCCTCCTGCCTACCACGGGGCCCGACGGCCCGAGCAGGGCCGCTATCGACCCTGCCCTAGGTCCCCGGCCAGTTGCCGGATGTAGGCCTGGAGCGAGGTCCGGATCGTTTCGTCTCGAAGACCGAACTCGATGTTGGTCTTGATGAACCCCTCCTTGTCGCCGATGTCATAACGCCGGCCCTCCAGCTTCTTCCCATACATGGGCTGTGTCCTGACCATAGCCCGCATGGCGTCCGTGAGCTGGATCTCCCCGCCCTTGCCCGGGGCCGTGGACTCCAGGAAGTCAAAGATCTCCGGGGTGAACACGTAGCGTCCGGCAAAGACCAGGTTGGACGGGGCCTCCTCGGGCTTGGGCTTCTCCACGAAGTCCTCGACACGATAGAACCCCTCGGAGACCTCCGTGCCCTTGAGCACGCCGTAGCGGCTGACCTTGTCTCGGGCGACCTCCTCCAGGATCACCACGGAGCCGTGGACCCGGTTGAAGTCCTCGACCAACTGGAGGGTGGCGGGCTTCTCCGATCCGATGACCGTGTCGCCCAGGAGCACGGCAAAGGGCTCGCTGCCCACGTGGTGGCGGGCGCACAGGACCGCGTGACCCAGGCCGAGCATCTGCTTCTGCCAGACAAAGTGGATCTCCGCGATCTCGGACACGCGGCGGATCAGGCTGAGCTCTTCGGTCTTGCCCTGTCGCTCGAGCTGGTCCTCCAACTGGAAGTTGCGGTCGAAGTGCTCTTCGATGGCCCGCTTGCCCTTGCCGATGACCATGAGGATGTCCGTGATCCCGGAGGCCACGGCCTCTTCCACCACGTACTGGATCACGGGCGTGTCCACAATGGGCAGCATCTCCTTGGGCTGCGACTTGGTGGCGGGCAGGAACCGGGTGCCGAATCCTGCGGCTGGGATGACTGCCTTCCGAACCACGGGTCTCCTCTGCACGGGCAAGATCTTCACGCGGGCGGACCCACGACCCGAGGCCGGATGACCTGGATCCCCGCCCTTCCCAACTCCTTCTTGAGGGCACTGAACATCCTCGGGCCCGTATACGTGCCTACGATGGCCCCTCCCGAACCCGTGAACTTGGCACTTGCCCCCACAGATCGGGCCTGTTCCACCATTCGGATGTTGTCGTCGCTGATGCGGTACAGGCTCCGCCGCTTGTCGAAGTTGGCGTCCAGCAAGGGCCCGATCCCGCCGGCCTTGCCCTCCACGAGCATCCGCCTGACCTTCTCCGCGAGCTGGGCCCAGAATCGCATGGCGGCCAGGACCCTGCGGTCGCCCATCTCGAACCGTTCGCGGATGTTGTTGTGGAATCGGTAGGAGACCTCGGAGAACTCCTCCCTGTAGGCCACGTACAGGGGCGGCAGCAGGGCCGGGTCCATCTGCTCGTAGAGGCCGTGCCCCTGCTTCTCCATGAGGGACCTGTCGAAGTCCATGTAGACCAGGCCCTGGTAGACCTGGATCACCCGATCCTGCAGCCCCGCGGAGATGCCCAGCTCCTCCTTCTCCGCGGAGAGGATCAGGGCCGCCTGGGTGGGCTTGGGGATGCTCACGCCGTAGAAGGCCGTCAGGGCCCTGAGGCAGGCCGTGATGATCGCGCTGGAGCCGGCCAGACCCACGCCGTGGGGGATGGTCGAGTGGTAGCGGATCGTGAAGTTCTTGCGGTGGAGCTCGATCTGGTGGGCCTGGCAGTAGTCGTAGAAACGCTTGATCGTGGCCTTGAGCAGCCGGATCCCGCCATAGTAGCCGTGCAGGTCCACGTCCCGCACCAGCTCCTGGATGCTGGTGAAGCAGGACTGGTCCTGCTGACAGGGCAGGATCTCTAGCTCCGGGCTCTCGTACAGCGCGCATTCGGCACAGAAGTTGTCGAAGGCAAACGAGATCGTCTTGCCGAAGTAGCCGTCCGAGGGGTTCCCGATCAACCCGACCCTGGGATAGGACTTGGTCCTGATGATCATAAAGGCACTCTCTCTCTACGCAGACCGGCAGATCACACCACGTACAGGATAGCCCTGTGGGCTCCGTTTCACAACACAAAAAGGCCCTTGGTGGCCACCCAATCGGCGGGTGTGGCAGCCGAGTCAGGACGCTCCCTGCGGGCCTGGCGCAGCCAGAGGAATCCCCCGACCGCCAGAATCGCCTGTGCCAGTGGTCCGGCACTGGACATGATCGCTGTCCGGCGAGGGATGTGCCCTCCGGACAGATTCCCAGTCACGCAGCCGAAATGGAGCTTCAGGTCGGTACCCCGACCCACACCCCCGCCCCATGGTGAGTGAGCTCGTGGCCCACCATCAAGGCCGGCGAGAGGATCCACGCGCACAGGAACGGGATCAGCAGAGACCTGAGCGAGGGATTCATGGCCTCATCGTCCGAGTCCCGTGACCACAGCCTTGTACTTCTCGTGGATCATCTTGCGGTCGAACTCCCAGAACTCGGCCAGCATGGCCTGGTCTTCTTCGTCCGTGAAGTAGGCGCGGGACGCAGGGAAGAAGACCTTGTCTTCCTTCTCGATATGCTTGGGATAGAACTCGGCCAAGGTCCTGAGCCTCGCGGTGATGTCGGCGAGAGCGGATCCATCGCCGTTGCGATAGCGGGCGTTTGCATCGACCAGGGCCTGGGTCGTCGTGCGCCCGAGCGAGTGCTCCTCGATCAACTCACCCATGACCTGTCGGTCATGCGGCGACAGGTCCTTCTTGTTCAGGTCGCGAAAGAGGATGTCTTCTTCTTTGCCGTGGTGGGTGCGGTCGGCATACGTCCGGACGAAATCCACCGCGGTGTCGACGAAGAGAGGATCGACCTTGTTCTCCGACTCCATGCGCCCCAACTCGCGATGGATCACAGCGATCATCCGTTCAATCAGGCGATGCTCGACCATGAGTAGTCCGCGTGCTTGCATCGTTTCTTCCTTTCTCCTCTCCCAATGGTGTACTTGTCCAACACGACCTTCTCCGGCTCGTACTTGAAGGTGTTCAGGAAGCCATAGGACCTGTTCGGCGACCAGAATCCATTGAGCTGGTTCGCCTGGTATGTCGCGATCTCCTCCCTCTGCTCAAATGCCGATAGGGAATACACATCCAGAAGGACAGCACCGTTCGGTTTCAGCATCGTACGGAACTTCTCTGCAAGCCCCATTCTCTGCGTTGGGCTGAGTGCGCAGAAGTCACACATGATCATCAGCACAAGGTCGAACCGGTCCTCCGTTTCGAAGTCCAGGTAGTCCTGATTCACATACCGGATGCTCAACTGCTCACGGACTGCAACCGTCCTGGCGTAGTCGATGGACCTCTTCGAGAAGTCGATGCCCGTCACATTGGCCCCCCGCCTCGCCAGACGTGTTGCATACAGCCCAGGACCACAGCCGAAGTCAGCGATCCGGGTCTCCCTGCCGATGTTGAACTCGACTGCGATCCACTCCACGGATCGATCGATGAACCCCGCGTTTCTCGAAGCTACGTCGCCCGCCTCGTCGAGGTGGAACGAGAGCATCTCCCTTGACGTATGCTCATCGGTCCACAGATCCCTCGTGGTGCAGACCTGGAACAGCTCCGGCCGTTCGTTGATCTTCTCCAACTCTTCAAACATGCTCTCACCTGCCCTTGTCCGCTGCCGTCCTTTGCGTGTCGCGTTTGGAGTGCAGTTCAAGGACGCGATCCGTGGCCTCGCGAATGCCCTCAGCGATGGGCGTGTGCCCTGCGACCTCTCCCAGATGGCTCATCCCATGGCCGGAGAGGACGTAGATGCCTATCGCCCCCACACGCGTGGCGAGATCCACATCGTGAGGATGGTCTCCGACCACAAAGGAACGCCGAAGGTCAATGTGGAAGTCCCGTTCCGCCTGCTTGAGAAAGAAGGGGTTGGGCTTGATGCACTTGCAGCCGCTTGCCCGCTCATGGGGGCAGACGTACGTTGCGGCAATCGGCACGCCCCTCGCCGCGAGGTATGTCTCGATGTAGGCGTTCACCCGCTCCACGTCGTCCAGGGTGATCGTGCCCCTGGACACGCCGGACTGATTCGTCACGATGAACAGGGTGAAGTGCTCGGCCAGGCGACGAAGCGACGCGACCGTGTCCTTGAAGAACGCCACCTGCGAGGGGTCGGACAGGTCGCCGCGGTCCTCGACAATGGTGCCGTCACGGTCGAGAAACACAGCGGAGCGAGGATTCGCTGGTCGTATGCTGGTCCTGGTCATGAAGCTCCGACCTCAAAGGCCCTTTCGCCGACCGCTGCAGCGAATAGGCAGGCCCTGCTAGTTCTTCTGCGGATCCACCTCATCCAGGAATGCTACGATGCCTCGCTCGAAGACCGCAACGCCTTCGACGATCTCCGCAGTGAGACGGTCTGCCGCATCCAAAGAGTAATCGGCTGCAAGTACGGCCTCTACGATTGCATCCACGCCCATGCCAGGCTTCACGAGCCGGTGCTTCTCGTAGCCGGCATCAAGAAGCAGCTCCCAATAGCGCCGCTGCAGCTGCCGATTCCGCGCGGCGAGCCAGACCTCGAATCGGAAGGTCTGGTAGTTGAAGACGATCGCGAGTTTGAGATTGCGTCTCTTCAACGCCTCTGGAAACAACGCAAAGTAGGTCATGTCGAAACAGCCTTGGTACAAGCCCGAGACGGCACGCTCTCCTTGTTGGGCGGCAAACACCGTTCGCAGGTGAGACATGGTGGATACGATCCCTCTGTAGGCCCGTTGTATCGCACCCCCGCGCAGCCGTGTTCGCAGTTCTTGGATGTCTTTGTCGAGCGTACCCATCCCGCCCTTTCTGTGGCCTAACGTGAAGGCTGAGGCGGCTTCTCTCACGCCAACGAGAGGAGGTAGCCTCCAGCCTCGGGGTGGGCCTTCATCTCTTTGGATATCCCTCTTGGTGCTGTGTGATCGAATCGCAGATCTGGTGCCATGGTGCCTTCGCTTTCACCCAGAGGTGGCACTGTGGCTGCATGTGAGGATCCTCATCCAGTGTCCCTGCTCGAACCAGCACCATCCCGGGCCTCTGTTCGGCACGAGCGAACACATGACATCCGCAGGTCTTGCAGAAGTGGCGGTACTTGCCAGGCGAGGATGGATAGGGGACCAAGTTGCCCTCCCCTGACGTGACCTTGAAGCCATCGGCATCTACGGCCAGGACCGACGAGAACGCGGATCCGGAGAATTTCCTGCAATCGGGACAATGGCAATTCGCAAAGATCAGCAATCGCCCGGCAATCTCGTATCTGACGGTTCCGCAGTAGCAGCTCCCTTTGATCATTCGTCATCCTCCCATGGCCCAACAACGATTGGACCGGTCCCTATGAGATGCCGCGTCCTGTTATCCTGCCGGTGCAGTACGCCGACGGTCCAGGGTTGAGGACAGGGGCGAAGATCATCGTCCGCCAGCCTGGGCTGGGTCGCGGCTGTCCCGCAAGAGATCCAATGTGTTAGCCCCCCACACGCTGGACCTACTGCGCCCCGCCCTTCATAAAGGCCGGGGCCGTCACGAACCACAGGACGCACCCGTCCAGCATCAGCCTCTTCATGGTGGGCTCGGTCATGGACTGGTTCGCGAACAGGATCGGAGGGACCACGGTCAGGGCCAGGGCAACGATTCCAAGGATCATGGCGAGTGTCTTCATGGGATCTCCTGTGGGCTATCGGGCAGCGGCCTGCGTGTGGTTCAGCGCCTTGGCCAGGACCAGGTACAACGCACCGGTCACCACGTACACGGGCAAGGTCATGTAGGACGGGAAGCTCACCGTGTTGGTAAGGTAGAGGCCGTAGAACACGGACAGGGGGATAGCCCAGGCCAGGAGCACGGCCAGATTGAAGCTCCTTCCCGTGCGCGCTGCCCAGTCGCGGGTCAGACCGTACTTGTCGGCCAGGTAGACCTCCACGAAGATGACCGCCCCGACAGGGGCCAGCGTGGTCCCGTACAGACCCACGAAGTCCAGGAGCTTCATGGCCGCTGCAGGGAACATCCCGGACAGGGTGCACAGCGAGCCCGCGATCAGGGTGGCCGTGACCCTGGACATCCGAGGACACAGGCCCTGGAAGGCCAGGCCCGCGCGGTACAGGGTTGGGTTGGCCGTGGTCCAGCCTGCGACGATGATGCAGACAAGCCCGGCCCAGCCGACTGCGTCCCAGACCATGGGGCCCGGCATCACACCCGTGGCCGGATCCGCGCCCTTGGCGCGCACCCAGTAGATCAGGAGCAGGCCCGCACAGACCCAGGCCACGTAGTGGCCGAGGAACATCCCGGCGGACGAGGCCCAACTGTAGGACGGCTTGCGCGCAAACCGCAGCACGGACAGGTCGGACATCCCGATGTGCATGGCCGCGTTGCAGAACCAGGAGAAGAAGACCACGCCCCAGAACCCGATCTTGGCCTGGGTGCCGGGCGCGGGCGTCAGGAGCGCCACCAGGTCCGCCGACCCGAGCTTGCCGAGCATGACGATCCCGCAGGCCAGAAAGACCAGGAACATCCACGGGGCGGACAGGTGCCCCACCCGGGCCACAAATCCGTAGCCCTTGATGGCCACAAAGGTCATCACCGCGCCCATGATCACCACCGTAACGCACCAGGCCAGGCCCGTGGGCATGGTGTCCTGGAAGGTCGGCATAGCCATGCTCGGAAAGGCCGGGCTCAACGCGGTCGCCGAGACCGTGACCATGGCCCCTGCGAGGAAGCAGAACAACACACCGTTGGCCAGGTTGTAGAGGATGACCAGGTTCCGGCCGCAGATCCGCTCCAACTGGTAGTAGAGGGTCAGGCGGTAGCGAGTGGCGATCGGCGCGGTCACGAACCTCCAGCTCAGGACCGCCAGGAGGTTGCCCACCAGCAGGCCGACGAGCAGGTCAAAGGCCCCCACACCCCACGAGACCAAGAGCGGCCCCAGCATGAACTCCGTGCCGGCCGTGTGCTCGCCGGCGTACATCCCCCAGAATGCGCTGGCCCCCTTCAGGGCCTTCTCGGGCACGGGCTGCCTCTCGAACTCGTCACCGGCGTGCTGTGGGGTCTGGGGCGTCTGCGGTGTCGACTGTTGTGGATCCATATCGTGTGTCTCCAGAATAGCCCATTCTTCGATCCCTGACGGCCGCACATCCCGTGCGTCCGGTTGCATGCCCCGGGTCCGCCTTATTCGCGATGGGCCAGCACGGCCTTCTCGTAGGCCTTGACCTCCGTGATCCAGGCCTCCGCCACGGGCACGCCCATCGTCATGCAGTAGTAGTCCCACACCGGTCCGAAGGGCAGGGTCTTGACCTCTTCCAGCAGGGCCAGACGGCCGGTGAAGTCCCCTTCCCGCTCCAGCCTGCGGAGCCGGTCGGTCGGTTCGACCAGGGCCAGGAGCAGGGCCTTGATCATGTTGCGGGTCCCGATCACCCAGGCCGCCACGCGGTTGATGCTGCCGTCGAAGTAGTCCAGGCCGATGTGCGTGCGATCCAGGTACCCGCCCCGCACCAGCTCCTGGGCAATGGCCTGGAGGTCGTCGGTCAGGGTCACCACGTGGTCGCTGTCCCAGCGGATGCCGCGGCTGACGTGCAGGAGGATCTCCGGCAGGACCATCATCACCGCGGAGATCTTGTCCGAGATGGTCTCCGTGGGATGGAAGTGGCCGGTGTCCAGGGTCAAGAGCTTCTGCCGGGTCAGCGCGTACCCCAGATAGAACTCATGGGACCCCACCACGTAGCTCTCCGAGCCGATGCCGAAGAGCTTGCACTCGACTGCGTCGAGGTTGAACTTGGGCGGGATCCGCTTGGCATAGATCGCGTCCAGGGACTCAGTCAGGCGCTCTCGCGGGCCTTTGCGGTCGATCGGCGTGTCCTTCATGCCGTCCGGGATCCAGAGGTTGGTCACACAGGTCTTGCCCAGGGCCCTGCCCAGGGCTGCCCCGATCTCGCGGCACCGGATGCCGTGTTCGATCCAGAACGCGCGGATCGCCTTGTCCGGGTGGCAGAGGGTCAGGCCGTCGCCGGCCTTGGGGTGGGAGAAGAAGGTGGGGTTGAAGTCCACGCCCAGCCGGTTCTCCTTGGCCCACGCACACCAGTTGCGGAACTGGCCAAAGGACAGGGCGTCGCGGTCCACCTTGTGACGGCCCATCTCCGCATAGAAGGCGTGGAGGTTGACGCGGTGCCTGCCCGGGATCAGGGAGTAGGCCTTCTCCAGGTCCTGGCGGAGCTCGTCCGGGGTCCGGGCCTTGCCCGGGTAGTTCCCTGTTACGGCCAGGCCCCCGCCCAGCTCGCTGCCCAGGCTCTCGAACCCCCCCACGTCGTCGCCCTGCCAGCAGTGCAGGGAGATGGAGACGGCCCTGAGCCTGGCCAGGGCCCGGTCCGTGTTCACGCCCATCTGGGAGTACCGATCCCGGGCCATCTTGTACGCCTGTCGGATCTGTCTGTCCTTGCTCATAGCCACCTCGGGTAGGGTGTTGGCCGTCCGTGGTCAGATCTGTTTGCGCCGATAGGACTCCACTTCCCAGTTCTCGATGAAGAGCCTGGCCTGGTCGGTCATGTACTCGATGCCGCCAAACGCCACGGCCAGGTGCTGGACCAGGGCCCCGTCCCGGGCCAGCTCCAGGGCCAGGGCAGCCTGCTTGTCCGTGGCCGCCACGCCGCAGACCAGACCGCCCCCCGCGATCACCTGGGGATCATATCCGAACCGCTTCCGGTAGGCCAGCACCGATGCATCCGTGGGCTCGCCGACCAGGGCGTACGACTTGGAGTACACGATGTGATCGGGCGAGATCGGCCCGCCCGGCGGATCGAACCGGCCGCCGACCGCGACCGCCACATCACGGCCGAAGGCCCGGCGGATCTGTTGTCTGGCCGCGTCCGCGGCCTGCGGCCCGGGCTCGGGCGGGTGCGGCAGCCTCAGGCTCACGCCCGCCTCTTCATAGCGATCCGCCAGCCGGTCGAAGATCGCGGCGTACAAGGCATGCACCTCGTTGGGCGTGTCCCCTGCCACAAAGACCCCGTGGTTCTTGAGGAAGATCACCGCGGGCTGGCGACCGTGTCGCTGACGGTACTGCCCCACCTCCTTGCGGACCCGCATGCAGAGCGTGTAGCCGGGGTCCACGTAGTCCAGCCACAGGGCCTCTGGAAACACCTCCCTGCAGGCGTCACGGCCCTGGACCGCACACGTCATGCCGTTGACCATCGCTGGGTGGGTGTGCACCACGAACCGGGCATCAAGGGAGTCGTGCAGGGGCGCCTCCACGGATGCGCGGCCCGCGCATCCGGGGACCTGGGCCTGCTCCATCACGTCCTTGACCAGGGCCTCGCGGGCCGCGGCATCGGCCGGGGCCTGGAGGGTATACAGCCGGGCCAGCTTGGCCCGATCCAGGGTGACGAACGACTGGGGCGTCAGGCCCAACAGCGTGGTGCCCGAGGGCTTGACCCACAGCCTGGTCTGTGTCTTGGCCGAGGTGTTACCCCCGCCCGCCCTGACGTAGTCCGAGGTCCCGAGGGAATGGGACAGCTCCGTGATCTCGCGGAGCAAGTGGTCCTGGTTGTCGGCTCGATCCGCTGTCGCAGCCAAAGGACTAACTCCTCAAGATAGGCTCCGCCCTGTTGGCAAAGGCCTGCCAGGCCCTGCGGCCCTTAGGCCGATAGGTCTTGGTCTTGAAGGACTTGGCCACCAGGGCACGCCCTTCGGCCAGGGACTGGATCTGGCCCGCGGCCTTGGCCTGTATCAGGATGTTGCCCAGGACCGTGGCCTCCACAGGCCCGGCCACCACGGTCTTGCCTGTGGCATTTGCAGTGAACTGGTTGAGCAGCTCGTTCTGGATCCCTCCGCCCACCACGTGGAGGACCTCGATGGGCCGGCCGCTGATCTGCTCCAGCCACCCCATGACCTGGGCATAGCGCACGGCCAGGCTCTCCAAGATTGCACGGACCATCTGCCCCTTGTCCGCGATCTCGGCCTGGCCCGTGGACTGCAGGAAACGGTTGATCTTCTCAGGCATCCGGCCCGGGGCGAAGAAGTCCCCGTGCTCCGTGGAGATCACCGCCTGGAAGGGTTCTGCCTGGGCGGCCATGTCCGTGAGCTGGGAGTAGCCCAGGTCCTGGCCCTGGCCTGCCCAGTGGCGTCTGCACTCCTGCACGAGCCACAGGCCCATGATGTTCTTGAGGACCCGGATCGTGCCCTCGACACCCCCCTCATTGGTGAAGCTCAGGTCGCTCGTGGTCTGGTTGATCACCGCCTTGGGGGACTCGATCCCCATCAGGCTCCAGGTCCCGCTGGACAGGTAGGCCCAGGGCCTGTCCTTGGTGACCGGGACCCCTGCCACCGCAGAGGCCGTGTCATGGGTCCCCACGGCAACGACCGGCACCGGCCCGCACCCCAGCTCTCTGGCGATCTCGCTCCGGAGCATGCCCTTGGAGGCCCCGGGCGGAACCACCTTGGGCAGGATGGACGCAGGCAGGCCCAGGGCCTGGAGCACGCGCGTGGACCATTGGCCCGTGCGCATGTCCATCATCTGGGAGGTGCTGGCAATGGTGTACTCCACGGAGACATCGCCGGTCATCGTATACGTGATCAGGTCCGGCATGAACAACACGTGTTTCGTCTTGGCCAGGACCTCAGGGTGGCGGGTCTTGAGGGCCAGGACCTGGAAGAGGCTGTTGAGCTGCATGAACTGGATGCCCGTGTGCCTGTAGATCTGGTCCTTGGGCATGAGGGCAAAGGCCCTCTCCATCATCCCATCCGTGCGCGAGTCGCGGTAGTGATAGGGATCCTCGATCAGCCGGCCACGTGCATCGAGCAGGCCGAAGTCCACACCCCAGGTATCGATGCCGATGCTGGCGACCTCGTGCCCCGCTCCGAGGACCTTCTGCAGACCGGCCTTGATCTCCGCCATCAGCCGCTCGAAGTCCCATCGCAGGGACCCGTCCTGCTCCACAGGCCCGTTGGCGAACCGATGGACCTCGTCCAGGGTCAGCTTGCCCTTGGACAACACACCCCTCATCACCCTGCCGCTCTCTGCACCCAGATCTACGGCAACGTAGCACCCGGCATCACTCATGTCCGATCTCCAGCACCCTGACTTCCCTATCCGCCCTGCCTGGCCGCAGCGGACAGGATGCGGGAGACTATATCCCCATCCCAGGCGATGGACAAGGTCCTACCTCGATCCCGTGTGCGTCCGGACACAGTCTGCGTGATACTGCTGCCCGGTGTATCCTGCAAACCGGCGTGAGGCCACTGGGACCGGACCCTTGCGGATTCGAGACAGGCCCCCCTCCCGCCTTGACGGAATGGGGGCCTGTGCTATGATTCATCTCTGTCGGCATGTCACGAGGTGTTCATACCGTGTCGAGCCCAGAGGACGATATAGGTCCCTGTGTTCTACGCGACATAGGAGAGACTCCAATGGACATCCAGCAACGCGTCTGCAGGGGGCTGAGGCATTGGGGATGGTCCCTGGTGATCGGTGTGGTGGGCTTCAGCGTCTGCCGGGCACAAACGACTTCGGAGCCGGTCCCGTTTCCGGGCGACGGGGCCACTGAGGTGCCGGTCAATGTCGCGCTCCGATGGGCACCGGTGGCGGGGGCCACGTCGTACGACGTCTACTTTGGCACCTACGCCGGCCCGCCCAAGGTGGCCACCACCACGGTCAGCAGCTACGACCCGGGCGTGCTGGCCTTCGGCCAGCGCTACTACTGGGAAATCGTGGCGCGCAATGCCTGCGGTGACACCAGTGGCCCGATGTGGGAGTTCACCACACGGGCGGCCAGCAGCAAGGTGGTACTGCCGCTGGTTCGGCGGCCCTAGGCGCTGGGAGAAACTGCGTCTGACCAGACCAGGCATTACCATCCAGGGATGTAACAGCGCATGGCAGAACAACGACTTCTTTGGAGCGTTCGTCGCACAGCAGCAGCCGCTACCGCGCGGAGGATAGGGCGCGCGCTGCTGCTGCTTAGCCTCCTGGTGC
>JAGOQT010000078.1 GCA_018007255.1 Phycisphaerae bacterium
AGGTCCTCCCTGAACCGGTCGATCGCCTGCCCGCCCGCCCGGACCTTGGCCAGGAACTCCTGGCTGGACATCGGGGGCTGCTGCCTGGCCGCCATGTTGGCGATCGCCTGCTCGACGTCCTCAGCGGACACCGCAATCCCCAGGGCACGGACCTGCTCGTCCAGGAGCTGCTTGATGATGATCTCCTCCACGACCTCGCGGCGCTTCTCCCTCCTGCGCTGGGCCTCGAACTCGGGCGGCAACTGGGCCATCCTCGCAGCAAACGGCCTGATCCGCTCCTGCACAAGGGCCTCGACCCGACCCTTGGTCACAGACACCCCGTTGACCGTCACGGCGGGCTGATTGGCCTCTGCAGGCGCGCCGGGCGAGGAAGGGGCCGTGTCCGGCCCGGAGCTGGGTCTCCGCCTGCACCCAGACTCGCACAGGACAGCCACGGAGCCCAGTGCCAGGACCACGGCCAGTGTCCGGGATGCCCGGGCGGTTCGGTGTCGCAATCGGTTGATCATGGGTCCTGTCCTTTCTTTGCTCGTGGCGGACACCACGCGGGTCTGCTCCAAGTCGCATACGCATTATCGGCAGGGTCGCCGGGCCAGTCAAGGTCAATCGGTTGGGCATGCTGCGACCTTCGGCGAGGGTATTGGCGGGGGGGTCGGCGTGTGCTAGAATACCCGGTTTGCTCTGATGGAACACCTCGCACAGTGGTCATGGAAAGGTTCAGGCAGGGTGGGTAACAAGGCCTCAGATCCCTCGACCGAACACGGCACGGACAAACAGATCTGCGTTGTGGGCGCGGCCGAGCACAACCTCAAGAACGTCAGTCTGAAGATCCCGAGGGACGCCCTGGTGGTGATGACGGGCATCAGCGGCTCGGGCAAGAGCTCCCTGGCCTTTGACACGATCTACGCAGAGGGGCGGCGCAAGTACGTGGAGTCCCTCAGCGCATACGCCCGCCAGTTCCTGGAGCAGATGCAGAAGCCCGCGGTCTCCGAGATCACGGGCCTTCCGCCCACGATCGCGATCGAGCAGCGGTCCGGGGGCGGCAATCCCCGGTCCACCGTGGCCACCACCACCGAGATCTACGACTACTTCCGCCTGCTCTACGCCCGCGTGGGCCAGCCCCACTGCTGGGTCTGCGCAAGGCCCATCACCAGCCAGCACGCATCGCAGATCGTGGAGGCCCTGATGTCCAGGCCCGAGGGCACGAAGATGCAGATCTGCGCGCCGCTGGTCCGGGACAAGAAGGGCGAGCACAAGGACGTCCTTGCGCGGATCCAGCGGGAGGGCTTTGTCCGCGTGCGGGTCGATCGCGGGGTGTTCGATGTCCGCAACGCCCCTGCCCTGGACAAGAACAAGAAGCACGACATCGCGGCCGTGGT
The DNA here is from genome assembly GCA_018007255.1 of Phycisphaerae bacterium. GTDB lineage: Bacteria > Planctomycetota > Phycisphaerae > Sedimentisphaerales > Anaerobacaceae > DTPU01. The sequence continues at coordinate 1,377 of JAGOQT010000078.1, forward strand.
GGACCGGCTCGTGGTCAAGGAGGCCGTGCGGGTCCGGCTGTCGGACTCGGTGGAGACCGCTCTGAAGCTGGCGGACGGCATGCTCCTGGTCCTGCTGCAGGGGCCCACGGACCCGGAGGACCGGTGGGAGCAGGCGATCTACAGCGAGAAGTTCGCGTGTCCGGACCACCCCGAGGCGAGTCTGGAGGAGCTGTCGCCCCGGCTGTTCAGCTTCAATGCCCCCCAAGGGGCGTGCCCTGCGTGCGACGGACTGGGCACGATCCTGGAGTTCGATACGGACCTCATCGTGCCGGACAAGTCCGTGGCCCTGGAGAACGGCGCGATCGGGGCCTGGCGCAGGGGCGGCAAGCGTATGAACATCCTGTACAACCGCCTGATCCGGCGGTTCTGCAGGGACTTCCGGATCAGCCCGTCCGAGCCCTTCGATCAGATCCCCCCGGAGATCCGGCGGATCCTCATGGAGGGCACCACGGCTGCGGACCAGCGCGAGTACGGGGTCCGGTTTGAGGGCGTGACCCCCAACCTGACCCGGCGGTGGAAGACCACCACCAGCGAGTTCGTCAAGGCCCGGCTCCACGGGTACCTGTCCGAGCAGCCGTGCCGGTCGTGCAGGGGCGCTCGGTTGCGGCCCCAGGCCACGGCCGTGACCGTGGGCGGCAGGACCATCGTGGAGGTCTCCCGGATGAGCGTACTCGAGGCCCAGGACTTCTTCGAGCGACTCCAACTCGACCCGGAGAAGACCCTCATCGCCGCGCAGGTCCTCAAGGAGATCAAGGCCCGGCTGGGGTTCATGGCGGACGTGGGTCTGGGCTACCTGACCCTGGACCGGACCAGCAGCAGCCTGTCCGGGGGCGAGGCCCAGCGGATCCGCCTGGCCACCCAGGTCGGCAGCGGCCTGGTCGGGGTCTGCTATGTGTTGGACGAGCCGACCATCGGCCTGCACCAGCGGGACAACGACCGGCTCCTGGGCATCCTCCAGCGCCTGACCCGGATCGGCAACACGGTCCTGGTGGTCGAGCACGACGAGGACATCATCCGCGCAGCGGACCACATCGTGGACGTGGGGCCGGGCGCGGGCCGGTGCGGGGGGGAGGTGGTCTGCCAGGGGCGCCTGGAGGACGTGGTGGCGTGCGAGGCCTCGGTCACGGGCCAGTACCTCTCGGGCCGCAGGACCATCGCGGTGCCTGCCCGGCGCAGGCCCTACAGTCTCCGCAGGTGTCTGGAGGTCAAGGGGGCCGAGGAGAACAACCTCAAGGCCGTGGACGTGAAGTTCCCCTTGGGGGTGTTCCTGTGCGTCACGGGCGTGTCCGGTTCGGGCAAGAGCACCCTGGTCACCGAGATCCTGCTCAAGGCCCTCAGACGCAGGCTCTATCAGTCCGGCGACAAGCCCGGCCGTCACAAGACCGTGCTGGGCACGTCCCTGATCGACAAGGTCATCGAGATCGACCAGTCCCCGATCGGGAGGACCCCCCGGAGCAACCCGGCCACCTACACCGGCGCGCTGGACGAGATCCGCAAGCTCTTTGCGATGACCCGTGAGGCCAAGATCCGGGGATACAAGCCCGGGCGGTTCAGCTTCAACGTCAAGGGAGGCCGGTGCGAACACTGCAAGGGCCAGGGCACCATGAAGATCGAGATGCACTTCCTGCCCGACGTGTACGTCCGCTGCCCGCAGTGCAAGGGGAGCCGGTACGGCCTGGAGACCCTGGAGGTGACCTACAAGGGCAAGTCCATCGCGGACGTCCTGGAGATGACCGCGGAGGAGGGCCTGACCTTCTTTGCGAACTTCCCGGCCATTGTGCGGATCGTCAAGACCCTGTGCGACGTGGGCCTGGGGTACGTGCAGTTGGGCCAGTCCTCCACGACCCTGTCCGGGGGCGAGGCCCAGCGGGTCAAGCTCTCGGCGGAGCTGGCCAAGGCCGCCACAGGCCACACCCTGTACGTCCTGGACGAGCCCACCACGGGCCTGCACTTCGCGGACATCCACAACCTGCTCAGCGTGCTCCAGCGATTGGTGGACATGGGGCACACCGTCATCGTGATCGAGCACAACCTGGACGTGATCAAGACCGCGGACTACATCATCGACCTGGGCCCGGAGGGAGGGGACGCAGGCGGCGAGGTGGTGGCCGCAGGTTCGCCTGAGCAGATCCTCCGGAACGACCGCAGCTACACGGCCCGGTACCTCCGCGCAAAGCTCGGCCCGGATCCGAAGCAGTTGCGCTGAAGAGGTCAGCGATCCCGGCCCACCAGTGTGGCCGCCAGGGACCGCAACCTCGCCCCGGCCGGGCCGAACTGGGCCAGCGCGGACACGGCCTGGTCTGTCAGGTCCCGGGCGATCTGCCTGGATCGGTCCATGCCCACCACGGACGGGTAGGTCAGCTTCCCGGCCTTCTGGTCCTTGCCCGCAGTCTTGCCCAGTTGTTGGCTGGACCCGCTCACGTCCAGGATGTCATCCGTGATCTGGAAGACCAGGCCTAAAGTCTGGCCGTAGTCTGCCAGGGCCTGCTGTTGACCGGCGTCGGCCCCCCCGCACAGCGAGCCCAGGGTCGCTGCGCACCGGAACATGCGCGCGGTCTTGTGGGCGTGGATGCGGCGCAGGGCCTGGAGATCCCCGCCCGCGCTCTCGGCCTGCAGGTCGGCCATCTGCCCGGCGATCATGCCGTGCGGGCCCGCGGCCTGGGCTAGCTCGCGGATCAGGTTCACTGCCAGGCCCGGGTCCGGGATCCGGTCTGCCAGGACCTCAAAGGCCAGGGTCAGCAGGGCATCCCCCCCGAGTATGGCCGTGGCCTCGTTGAAGGCCTTGTGGCAGGTGGGCCTGCCCCTGCGGAGGTCGTCGTTGTCCATGGCCGGGAGGTCGTCGTGCACCAGGGAGTAGGTGTGCACCATCTCCAGGGCCGCAGCGGCCGTGCGGGCCTCGTCCCGGACCCGGCCGCACACGAGCTCGCAGGTCCACAGCACCAGCACCGCCCGGATCCGCTTGCCGGGCGATTGGAGGGTGTAGACCAGGACAGGCCTGAGCTCCTGCGCGATCGGGACTGTGTCCAACAGGTGTTCGAGGGCGGCGTCGACCTGTTGGGCCGCCTCCTTGATCAGGGACATCACGTCCGCGGCATGGGGCTTGGGGCACATCGCCTGGCCGGTTTTTTGCGTCTGGGCCATCGAGGCTGTATTATAGCGGCCGCCCCGCGTTGTCATGAGGGAAATGATGAAGACGGGCCAGATTCTGATTCTCGGCGTCACGGCTGTGGGCAAGGGCACCCTGGCCTTCGAGATCGCCCTGCGCGTGGGCGGGGAGATCCTCAGCGTGGACTCCATGAAGGTGTACCGCCGCATGGACATCGGTACGGCCAAGCCCCCCCCGGACCGCCTGCGCCAGGTCCGGCATCACATGATCGACGTCGTGGAGCCCAGCGAGGCCTTCAGCGCAGGGCTGTTTGTGGACAGGGCCGCCCCCATCCTCGACCAGCTCCGTGCCCAGGCCAGGCCCGTGGTGGCAGTGGGAGGCACGGCCCTGTACATCAAGGCCCTGCTCTATGGCCTCTTTGACGGGCCTGGGGCGGACCCCTCGATCCGCGATGAGCTCCTTCAAAGGGCCCAGACCCAGGGCCTCCCGGACCTGTACCAGGAGCTGGGGCGCGTGGACCCGGAGGCGGCCTCCAGGATCCATGCCAACGACGCCAAGCGGATCATCCGCGCCCTGGAGGTCTACAGGCTCACGGGCAGGCCCATCTCCCGGCTGCAGACCCAGTTCGACCCGGGCAAGGCCCTGGACGACTGGACGATCGTGGGGCTCAGGCGGCCAAAGGCCCAGGAGAACCACCGGATCAACGTGCGGGTCCAGGCCATGGTGGACAGGGGCCTGGTCCAGGAGGTCAAGGCCCTGCTGGCCGAGCCCCAACCGCTCAGCGCACAGGCCAGGTCCGCCATCGGATACGCGGAGGTCATAGACTACCTGGAGGGCAGGCACAGCCTTGAATACGCCACCGAGTGCATCAAGAAGAACACCCGGCGTTTGGCCAAGGGCCAGCGGACCTGGTTCAAGACCTTCCCGCGCGTGCACTGGCTCGATATCGGACCTGGCCAAGACGAGGGCCAGGTCCTGGAGCAGGCCCTGGGCCTGTGGGCATAGAAGGGGGCCGTTCTTGACCTGGGTAAGGACAGATCCTGGGCCAGACCACAGAACAGGTGAACCGCTGCGCGCATCCTTGCGCCAGAGTGGATATCCCGAGGCCACTGTGACCCTGGGTAGTTTAGGCTGTACAAGCAAGTGTAATCCTCTTTATAATGGCGGATATCTTGACTGGGCCTTTGTCCCGATGCAGGCAGGCCGGACCTGGCCCGTGCCAGAAGAAACGGACGGTAGACCAACTTAAAAGGAGGCCGAGCACATCATGAGACACACCCGAGGCTTCACACTGATCGAACTCCTGGTGGTCATCGCCATCATCGCTATCCTCATGGGCGTGCTCATGCCTGCCCTGAGCAAGGCCAGGGAGCAGGGCAAACGCGTGGTGTGCCAGAACAACCTCAAGCAGTTGACCCTGGGCTGGACCCTGTATGCGGACGACAACCAGGGCAAGATCGTCAACGGCATGGCTGGCATGGGACCCGCGGCTTGGCTGCAGCAGACCTGGGACAACTACCAGGCCGGCACCTACCTGGCCCCCCCGGCGCAGGAGAGGGCCATCATGGCCGGGGCCCTGTGGAAGTACTGCAACAACCTCAAGTCCTATCGATGCCCCACGGGCCGGCGCGGGGAGCTGCAGACCTACGGCATCGTGGACTCCATGAACGGGCTCACGAGCTACAGGGGCCTGCCGGCTGGCAACAAGGTCGGCAAGACCGTGCTCTTGATCAAGAAGATTAGCGAGATCGTCAGTCCGGCCGCGTCCCTGCGGGCCGTGTTCGTGGACGAGGGCAGGACCACGCCGGACAGCTACGCCGTGTACTACAACAGGGCCGAGTGGTATGACCCGCCCCTGGTCAGGCACGGGTTCGGCACGTGCGTGTCCTTTGCGGACACCCACGTGGAGTACTGGAAGTGGAAGGACAAGACCACCCAGATCCTGGCCAGGGACGCAGATGCCAACAAGTACTGGAGCGGAACCAGTGTGCCGAAGGTGCAGCCCACGAGCGAGGACATCAAGGTCGTCCAGAGGGCGACCTGGGGCCGTTTGGGCTACTGACGGGAGATCGGCAGGACAGGACCGTATGTGGGGCCTCGCCTATGAGACGTGCTCGCGGCTTTACGCTGATTGAGTTGTTGGTGGTCATTGCGATCATCGCGATCCTCATGGCCGTGTTGATGCCCTCCCTGGCCAGGGCCCGGGAGCAGGGCAAACGGGTCGTGTGCTGGAACAACCTCAGACAACTGACCCTGGCCTGGTCCCTGTATGCGGACGACAACAGGGGCAGGATCGTCAACGGCGAGGCAGGCAACAACAGGCCGGGGGAGAGGGCGTGGATCGGCAACGCGGTGTCCGCCGACTATCGATCCGTTGCACCCATCCCGCGGCCCGAAGGGCAGCAGATCGCGGCCATCCAGGGCGGGGCCCTGTGGCCGTTCTGCAACAACCTCAGGGCCTATGCCTGCCCCACCGGGCGCCGCGGCGAGATGGTGACCTATACGGCCATGGACTCCATGAACGGCCTGACCAGCGGGAGGAACCTGCCCACCTCCAACCGGAACGGCAACACCGTGCTCTGGGTCAAGCAGATCAGCCAGATCACCCACCCGCCCTCTGCGCAGCGGGCCGTGTTCCTGGACGAGGGCAAGGCCAGTCCGGACAGCTATGCCGTGAACTACAAGGTGGCCGAGTGGTGGGACGCACCCATGTACCGGCACGGGATCGGCACGTGCGTGTCCTGGGCGGACGGCCACGTGAGCACCTGGAAGTGGAGGGAGTCCCAGACCATCAAGCTGGCCAAGGACTCCGAGAGCGGCAAGTTCGTAAGCCACACCCCGGCCACCGCACCTGCCGAGGACATCAAGATGGTCCAGGTCGCCTGCTGGGGCAAGCTCGGCTACTAATTGGGGCCCGGGGCCGCGCTGAGGGCCGCGGCCAGCAGGATATGCCGGAGGTGGTCCACAGGGGCTGTGTCGAGGTAGGCCTCGCTGAAGTCCAGGCGAAACCGGCCTGGGAAGGTCTGGATCTGCCGCTTCAGCTCGTCCTTGTCCATCTGTGCAATCCTGGTCGTGATCTGTTCAAGAGATCCTGTCGCGCCCATGGCCTCCACCTCCTCAAGCCCATCACCTCACATCGCGGACGAGCGACCGCCTCGCATACCGTGTATCGGCCGGTTTGGCCCGAGACTTGTCCACCGACGACCTGAGGGGATTTGGCTTGGAGCCCCCCGGGGTGTCTGATAACCTCCGGACATGAAGACCTCGGACCTGGACTACAGCCTTGCGCCCGACCGGATCGCCCAGGAGCCTGCGGGGGTCCGGAGCGACTCGAGGCTGTTGGTCCTGGACCGGGCCGCCAAGACCCTGACCGACGCCCGATTCGCCGACCTGGGCCGGTTCCTCAGACCGGGCGACTGCCTGGTCCTCAACGACACCAAGGTCCTGCCCGCCCGGTTCCTGGCCCTGCGCAGGACCGGTGCCAGGCTCGAGGGCCTATTCCTAGCCGAGACCGCGCCCGGGCTCTGGGAGGCCCTGATCAAGGGCTCGCGCAGGGTCCGCCCGGGCGAGGACATCACACTGCTGGCCAGGGACGGCCGTGACTGGGGAGAGGCCCGGATCCAGGAGCGGCTCGCGGGGGGCAGCCTGCTGATCAGGCCCGAGGGATCGGAGTCTGCGCAGGCGGTCCTGGACCGGATCGGTCTGCCCCCGCTTCCGCCCTATATCAAGAGGGGGCCTGATCCTGGCAGGGCGGACCAGGACCTGCACAGATACCAGACCGTGTATGCCAGGGCCCCGGGCGCGGTCGCTGCGCCCACTGCGGGCCTGCACTTCACGCCCGACCTGCTGAATCGACTCCAGGACCAGGGCATCGAACAGGTCTTCGTGACCCTGCACGTGGGCACCGGGACCTTCAAGCCGGTTGCCACCGAGGACCTCGAGGACCACCCCATCCACGCAGAACAGGTCCTGCTCACGCCCCAGGCCGCCCAGGCCGTCAACCGGATCAGGGCGGCTCAGGGCCGCGTCATCGCAGTGGGGACCACCTCCGCCAGGACCCTGGAGTCCGCGGCCGCGCAGACCGGCGCGGGTTGGCAGGTCCGGCCCTTGGAGGGGCCGACGCGCCTGTTCATCACGCCCGGATATGCCTTCAGGATCGTGGACTGCCTGATCACCAACTTCCACCTGCCCCGCACCACCCTCCTGGCCCTGGTGGCGGCCTTTGCCGGACTGGACACCGTGCTGGCAGCCTATCAGCACGCCGTGTCCCAGGGATATCGCTTCTACTCCTATGGGGACGCGATGCTGATCCTGTAACAAGAAGCAAGAAGTAAGAGGCAAATAAACAAGTTTTAGGTTTTAGGCAAGAGATAGGACAATAGGACGGTGGGATTGTAAGACGGTGTGACGACAGGAGGGCAGGGGTAACCGAATAGAAGGTTATGCTCAGCACACCCTGATTTCCACCTTCTTAACACTTAAAACTTAACACTTAAAACCTACCATCTTTCTTTTTTATGGCGGGCACTTCGCGCACACGGACCGGAACAGGGCCGTGCTCAGGTACCGGTCCCCCCGGTCGCAGATGATCGTCACGACGGTCCCCCTCTCCATGCGCTGGGCCATGCGGATCGCGCAGACCACGGCCGCGCCGCTGGAGATCCCTGCGAAGACCCCCTCGTCCATGGCCAGGCGCCGTGCCATCTCGAAGGCCTCCTCGTCGTGGACCGTCAGGACCTCGTCCAGGCACGACCGGTCGTAGATCGCGGGCACGATCGACTCGCTCATGTTCTTGAGGCCCTGGATCGCGTGTCCGCGCATGGGCTCGACCCCGACGATCCGGACCTGGGGTCTCTTCTCCCTGAGACACCGCGACACGCCCATCAAGGTCCCGGTCGTGCCCATGCCCGCCACGAACACGTCGACCTCGCCCGAGGTCTGTTCCCAGATCTCCGGGCCCGTGGTCTCGTAGTGGGCCTGGGGATTGGCGGGATTGGCGAACTGGTTGGGCATGAAGTACCGGCCGGGCTCCTGTTCGAGGATCCGCTGGGCCATGCGGATCGCCCCGTCCGTGCCCTCGTGCGGGCACGTCACCACGACCTCGGCCCCATAGGCCTCCAGCGTCCGCTTGCGCTCGCTGCTCACGCACCCGGGCAGTGTGAGCTTGACCCGGTATCCCTTGGCCGCCCCGATCATGGCCAGGGCGATGCCCGTGTTCCCTGAGGTCGGCTCCAGGATGACCTTGTCCCGGGTCAACTGCCCGGACCGTTCGGCTTGGTCGATCATGTACAGGGCCGCCCTGTCCTTGACCGACCCGCCCGGGTTGTTGCCCTCCAGCTTGGCCAGGACCCTGACCTTGGGATTGGGATTGACCCTCCTGAGTTCCACCAGCGGCGTATGGCCTATGGACTCCACGATATCCATGGACAGACAGTATGGGGCCTGTGCCCGGTCCTGACAAGGGGTCGTGCGCGGACCGAGGCGATCAGGAGGGGCAGGCGGTACAGGCCCTGCCCCCTTCGGACTATCGCAACCGGGGCCCCCGTGCTAGAATGGCCTGCCATTCGGACCTCCTCAGGGAGTCGGATCAACGCATAGATCGAGTCGAGGCACGGACATGGAGAACACAGCACGAGAGTCCCTGGACTTCATCCGCCAGATCGTGGCGGAGGACTGCCGCACCGGCAAGTGGGGCGGCCGGGTGAGCACCCGGTTTCCGCCCGAGCCCAACGGGTACCTCCACATCGGCCACGCCAAGAGCATCTGCCTGAACTACGGCATCGCGTCCGAGTTCGGGGGCCGGTTCAACCTGCGGTTCGACGACACGAACCCGTCCAAGGAGGACCAGGAGTACGTGGACTCCATCATCGAGGACGTGCGGTGGCTGGGGGCGGACTGGGAGGACCGGCTCTTCTACGGCTCGGACTACTTCGGCCAGATGCACGAGTGGGCGGTCGAGCTGATCCGGAAGGGCAAGGCCTATGTCTGCGACCTCAACGCAGACGACGTGCGCGAGCAGCGCGGCACGCTCACGGAGCCGGGCAAGGACAGTCCCTATCGCAACCGCAGCGTGGAGGAGAACCTTGACCTGTTTGAGCGGATGCGCAAGGGTGAGTTCAGAGACGGCTCTAAGACCCTGCGCGCGAAGATCGACATGGCCCACCCCAACCTCAACATGCGGGACCCGATCATGTACCGCATCCTGCACGAGGAGCACCACAGGCAGGGCAATCAATGGTGCATCTACCCCATGTACGACTGGGCCCACGGGTTCGAGGACTCGATCGAGGGGATCACCCACTCGATCTGCACCCTCGAGTTCGAGAACCACAGGCCCCTGTACGACTGGTTCATCGACGCGGTCAACGAGGGCCGCACGGACGACGGCTCCGGTCCCTGGGGCAGGAAGATCCACCACCCCCGGCAGATCGAGTTCGCCAGGCTCAATCTGACCTACACCGTGATGAGCAAGCGCAAGCTCCTCCGCCTGGTGCAGGACGGCCGCGTGCAGGGCTGGGACGACCCCCGCATGCCCACGATCGCGGGGATGCGCCGCCGCGGATACTCGCCGGCTGCGATCCGGTCCTTTGCCCGGGTCATCGGAGTCAACAAGTTCAACAGCACCGTGGACGTCGCGCTCCTGGAGCACTGCCTCCGCGAGGACCTCAACAGGACCAGCCCCCGGGTCATGGCGGTCTTGAACCCCCTGAAGGTCGTGATCACCAACTACCCGGACGGCCGGGTCGAGGATATGGACGCGGTCAACAACCCCGAGGACCCTGGTGCGGGCACGCGCAAGGTCCCGTTCTCCAAGGTCCTGTTCATCGAGCAGGACGACTTCATGGAGGACCCGCCCAAGAAGTTCTTCAGGCTCTCGCCCGGCCAGGAGGTCCGACTCCGGTACGCCTACTTCATCACCTGCACGGAGGTCGTCAAGGACGCCGCAGGCCGCATCGTCGAGCTCCGCTGCACCTATGACCCGGCCACGCGCGGCGGGGACGCCCCGGACGGGCGCAAGGTCAAGGCCACCCTTCACTGGGTCAGCGCAGCCCATGCCCTGGGTGCGGAGGTCCGGCTCTATGACCGGCTCTTCACCAAGGCCGACCCCGAGGACGTGCCCCAGGGCCAGGACTTCATGGCCAACCTCAATCCGGCCAGCCTCAAGGTCTTGACCGGCTGCAAGGTCGAGCCCTCGCTCAAGGGGACGGGGCCCTTGGACCGGTTCCAGTTCGAGCGCATAGGCTACTTCTGCGCAGACCCGGACACCCGGGAGGACCGGCTGGTCTTCAACCGGACCGTGGAACTCCGCGACACCTGGGCCAAGATCCAGAAGAAGGGATAGGGGCCGCCCCGGGCTGCCGCCGGGGGCGCGTTCTGTGAGGCCTTTGGCCGGGTCGTGCGCCCAGGGGGTTGATCCCGCGGCCCCGTGATGCTAGCCTAGGGCGGTAGATCAACCTGGATCGGTGGTCCCCCATGCGGACCGGAAGAACGGGTGGGCAGACGGATGTGGTTCAAGATCTTCATCCTAGTGGCGTTGCCGGCCTTGGCCATTGCGTGGGGCATCTACTTCTACTGGCAGTGGCGCCTGGACCAGGAGGAGAAGAACCAGCCCAAGAAGGTCTCCACACACCTGCAGAAGAGCCGGGGCGAGGTGGCGGACTGGGCCCAGAAGATGGCGTCCTACAAGCCGCCCAAGCCCCCGCCCCGTCCGGACGACGATGCGGACGGGTCCCCCTCGTGAGTATTCGCGTGTGGGGCGGGCTTGCAGGTTGACAGCGGCCCGTCAGGTCTGTACACTCTGCTCGGGTCGGTGCCCGAGCGGCCAAAGGGGACGGGCTGTAAACCCGTTGGCTCACGCCTTCGGTGGTTCGAATCCACCCCGGCCCAGTGGTTGTCTTGCAGGGTCCGGGGGGGACCCTTGCGCACAGGTGAATCCGCGTATTCGAAGCCATCCGATGGGGTGGCCTCCTCCAGGTTGCCGCACCTCCCAGCCGGGTAGTGTGCCCCATTCTGTGCGTACCGTACCTGTCCATCGCCTGGGTGTGCAGTTTGACTCGAAAGGGCCCTGGCCGTCTTGTTGGCATGGAACGAGCACGATTGCATGGCCGTCGGGGTCTTGACGACAACGGGGCAGGTTGTCACGATCCATCCATTGAGGTGACGGTCATGAACAGAGTGGCCCACGTGCAATATGCCCTCGTTGCGGCTGCGGTTGCCTTGTGCTTCTCGGGTCTGTGCCTTGCCCAGGAACCGGGGCGGGGACGGGAGCGGTCCGGGACAAGGCGCACCCAGCGGGTGGTGCCGATGAAAGAGGTGCAGGTCGCCGGTCCCGATGGCAGGGTCAGGTTCACGCTGGGCCCTAATCCGGAGCGACTGACCTACACGGTCACGCTGGACGAGGCCGTGGTGATCGAGCCGTCTGGGCTTGACATGCGAGTGGACGGCTACGATCTCTCGTCGGGAGTCATTTTCAACAACCAGGAACAGGTCCATATCGACGAGACCTATCCGTGGCATGGCGCCCACAG
>JAGOQT010000427.1:0-1695 GCA_018007255.1 Phycisphaerae bacterium
CGCGAAGTCGTGTCCGTCGATCTCCTGGCAGTGCCAGCCAAAGGCCTCCCACTTGGGCAGGATGGGGTTCAGACCGCTCACCTGCGCCACAGGCCCGCCGCTCTGGATCCCGTTGTTGTCCACGAACACGATCAGCCGCCCCGCCTTGTACTTGGCCGCGGACATGGCCGCCTCCCACACGATGCCCTCCTGGATCTCGCCGTCTCCGGTGATCACATAGGCGAAGTAGTCACGGCCCGTGATCCGCCCTGCCAGGACCATGCCCAGCCCGATGGACACGCCGTTCCCCAGGGAGCCTGAGGTCGAATCCACGCCCGGGGTCTTGTTCATGTCCGGGTGCCCCTGGAGGTGGGACTCCAGGGAGCGGAGGCCGGGCAGGTCCGAACGCGGGAAGTACCCCTTCCTGGCCAGGGCCGCATACAGGGTGGGGCAGGCGTGGCCCTTGGATAGGATGAACCGGTCGCGGTCCTCCCAGGCCGGCCTGGCCGGATCCACCCTCATGGTGTGGAAGTACAGGGCCGTGACCAGGTCCGCTGCGGACAGGGCAGCGCCCGGGTGTCCATCCCCCGCCCGATAGATCGTGGTCACCACATCGATCCGGATCAGGCGGGCGATCTCTTGCAGGTCTTGAACCGTGTCCTTCACAATCCGATCCACCGGTCAGTAGGACCCCCTCTGGGGCAAGAGGTCCGACGCAGGCCATAAGGATCGTGCCCGAGGGGCTGCCTGTCAACAACGGGGTGCAAGGGCCTTGAGAATCGCGTGCAGGGACCTACAATGGTCTGGACTCGTTCCTCACAACCAGACTGTGGTATGGAGCAACACATGAGCACCCTTGTGGTCACGCTGATCCTGTCTGTACTGTGTCTCGTTGCCGGGTGTGATGACGCGGGCCTACGGTCCCATGCGCAGGAGACCGGACCTGCCGGCCAGGGGGCGGCCGTCCGGGCGATCCGGGTCGATGTGAGCCCGGATTTCCGCCGCAATGACACGGGTGCCCCGCACTGGGAGGAATGGCAGGTGCCCAATGGCCGGTCCTCCACGCGCGAGATCCAGGGCGTCACGGTCACGCTCCGCCAGGCCGTGTCCGGTGCTGCCCCCCTGGAGGGGCAGTGGTCCAAGGTCGGGCTCGCAGCAGGGACACTCATGGCCTGCGACGGGGTCTTTGCGCCGGACGGGGCGATCGAGATCGTGCTGGAGGGCCTGAGTCCCGGTCGCCACACACTGGTGACCTACCACAACTCCGTGTGGGACGAGGACCTTGGCCCGTACGTGATCTCCGTGGACTCTCGCCCCATGGTCCGCGGCCTGACCCCCTCCCGCCAGATGGACTCCGACGAGGATGCGTCAAGCGGGTTCGTCGCATTGGAAGCCCAGTCCGGGGTCCCGGTCGTGGTGCGGATCGATTCGGCCAGGTCCGGGCAGGCCGATAAGATCATCCTGAACGGCATCGAGATCGACGGCCAGGACCCCGCTCGTCAGGCCCGCAAGCCGGTCCCTTCGCATGGGGACCTGCACACGAACGGGGACCGGGGCTCTGTGGAGCTGGCCTGGACACCCGGCGCGGATGCGGTCCGGCATCGCGTGTTTGTGGCCTCGCACCGCGACCCGGAACAGGCGGCCGCTGCCGTGGCCGCATCCTCAGACCCCCTGGCCACAGTCCGGTCTGCCCGGTGCGCAGCGGACATCGCGGAC
>JAGOQT010000427.1:1705-2840 GCA_018007255.1 Phycisphaerae bacterium
GTGACAGCCTGTTGACCTACTGCTGGCGAGTGGATGAGATCGACGCGCAGGGCCATGTCACGCCCGGCGATGTCTGGTCCTTCCGTGTCCGCCACCTGGCCTTCCCCGAGGCCGAGGGCTACGGCCGGTTTGCCCTCGGGGGGCGGGCCGGGAAGGTCTTGCACGTGACCCACCTCAACGACAGCGGGCCGGGCAGCCTCCGCGAGGCCGTGGAGGCGGACGGTCCCAGGACCGTGGTGTTCGACGTGGGCGGCCTGATCTCCCTGGAGAGCAGGCTGGTGTTCAGAAACCCCTTCCTGACCGTGGCAGGCCAGACTGCGCCGGGCAAGGGGATCTGCGTGCGCAACTACACCTTCGGCGGCCTTGGCGCAAGGGACACCGTCATCCGCCACGTCCGCCTCCGCCTGGGCGACCTGGCGGGCAAGACCATGGACGGTATGGGTCTGGCCAGTTGCGACCACTGCATCCTGGACCACTGCTCCATCAGCTGGACCCAGGACGAGGCCTTTAGCTCGCGAGGGGCCCGCAATATCACACTTCAGAGATCCCTGATCTCGGAGGCCCTCAATGTGGCCGGGCACGCCAACTACGCACCGGGCACCGGCCACGGGTATGCGGCGAGCATAGGCGGGGACGTGGGGACCTTCCACCATAACCTGCTGGCCCACTGCGCGGGCCGGAACTGGAGCCTGGCGGGCGGGCTCGACAAGGCGGGCAGGCATACAGGGGACCTGGACATCCGCAACAACGTGGTCTACAACTGGGGCCACCGGACCACGGATGGAGGGGCCAAGCGGGTGATCTTCGTGAACAACTACTACAAGCCTGGCCCCGCCTCGCGGGTCTTCCACGTACTCAAGCCCGAACGCAACAACATCGCAGGCTTCGGTCCCCAGGACTACTACGTGGCGGGCAATGTCATGGAGGGGCGGTACGGGGCGGATGAGCCCCTGGCCGGCGTGGTGGAGCCCTCCGAGGAACCCCTGTCCAACTTCCTCAAGGACAGGCCCTTCTTTGAATCCCATGTCAAGACGCACTCGGCCGCAGAGGCGTACGAGAACGTGCTGGCGGACGTGGGCTGCACGGTTCCCGCCTTGGACGACCACGACAAGCGGGTGATCGAGGAGACCCGCAA
>JAGOQT010000428.1 GCA_018007255.1 Phycisphaerae bacterium
TCCACGGCGGGACTCGTGCGTCGGTCAGGAGCCTGCCCACCTTCTTGTCCAGGTCCAGGCCCAGGGGGCGGAGCCGATCGCCCGGCCTTCTGGCCCGCACGACCAGGGGCGGGCTCAGCAGGTCGCAGTCGAGCCATGCGGTGGAGGGCAACGGGTTGTCCGTGACCTGGCCTGGTTTCAGGGTGTGTGCCGCAAAGACCGCTGCTTCCACCAGCCATGGGCCCCATCGGACCTGGCCCGGGATCTGCAGCGCAGCCTGGCCAAGATCGGGGTCGGGCCGCTGCGAGGGCCGGCCGATGTGGATGCGGCCGGCCCTCGCGACGGCAAGGAACCCGCCCGGAAGGGACACGGCCCCGGTGCGCCCCTTGGAGGCGGCCAAGGCCAGGATGCGGGCGTAGTGCCGCTCGGTCCAATCCCTCTCCCCGCAGCCGAGCCGGCCAAGGGCCAGGCGGATCAGCTCGACCTGGACAAGGGGGGGCTGGTCCCGCACCCGGTCCGCATCGAGATCCACGCCCGCGGGGATCTGGCCGGCAGCCACCTCAGGCCAGGCCAGGGCCGCCTGGGGCAGCACTGCGTTGCAGTAGAGACGGTAGGTCGCCAGGGCCAGGTCCGAGAGCAGGTCCACGAGCGGGGCATTGCCCTCGGCCTCCAGGGCCGGCAGGAGCCGGGCCCGGATCGCGTTGCGCCTGAACCGCAGGCTGGAGTTGGTCGCGTCCTCCCGCCATGGCAGGCGGTTGTGCCGCAGGTAGTGCAGGACCTCCTGCCGGGTTGTACACAGAAGGGGTCGGACGACACGCAGACCGCGGCGGATCGGTCGGGACGGCCAGATGCCTGCCACGCCGCGGAACCCCGTGCCCCGGGCCATTCTCTGCACCAGGGTCTCGGCGTTGTCGTTCTTCTGGTGACCGGTGACGATCCCCTGGCAGCGGTTCTGCCCGGCCATTGCCGCCAGGGCCTGCATGCGCAGGTCCCGGGCAGCAGTCTCCAACGACAGCCCCCGGCGGGCGGCCCAGCCGACCACGTCCACACGGCTTTGGACAAAGGGGGTGCCCAAGGCCTGGGCCTGCGCATGGACAAACCGCTCATCCGCATCGCTCTCAGGCCCCCTTATGCCGTGGTTGACGTGGGCGCAAACCAGGCGCAAAGGGAGGAGACCGCGCGATCGGAGACGGTGCAGGGCGTGGAGCGCGGCCGTAGAGTCTGCGCCGCCGGATGCGGCCACCAGGACATCGGTCATCCCGTCCAGCAGCCCGAATGCCCGGCTGAAGGCGAGCACTCTATCCTCGAAGCCGTGATCCATGCCGCAAAGAAAAAGGGGCCTGCTGGAACAGGCCCCCGGGTGGTCCGGTGCTGCAGCCCTGCGTTAGGACCCGCGAAGAAATAAGCTAAACGCTTACCATCTCATCTTCGGGCCATCTTGGGCCGCTCCTCAATCGCGAAATCCTCAACGTAGAAGGGCACTACGCCTCCGGTTTCGCTCAATCGTCGCGTCCCAGTCTGACCCAAATCTGAGCGGCAAACCTTTACTTTATTTCTTCGCGGGTCCTTAGGGCGTGGGCTGGCCGGTGCCCTCGGCACCGCTGGTCAGCTCCTGGAGCCGGTTCTCGGTCCACTTGGCCCACTCCACCTGGCGCACGCCCTCCTGCTTGAGGGCCTCCTGGTAGAGCTGCATGGCCTCGTCCTTGCGACGCATGCGGACGTCCAGCACGTACCCCGCCTTGAATCGGGCAGGGTGGACCGTGTTGGGGTCCCACTGGTAGGCCCTCTGGTAGTAGACCAGGGCCGACTGATAGTCCTTCAGGTCCTCGTAGATCGTGGCGATCTGAAAGGCCGCGTCGTCGATCTTGTCGCTGGTGGGGTGCTTCCGGATCAGCTCCCTGTAGGTGTCGAGCGCCCTGCGCTGATAGAGGCGGTCCTTCAGGACGACCAAGGCATTGGCCTCGCGGTGCAGCCTCTGGGCCTCCAGGTACAGGGCGTCGGCCTCCGGGATGATGACCGAGGCCTTCAGTTGAGGGCTCGGGGCGATATCGCCCACGTAGCTGTACTGGGGCATGGTCTTGAACCCGTCCAGCTCGGACCTGGCCTGTTCCAATTGCTGCTTGTTTCCGGAGCGGGTGTAGTATTCCACCAGCATCTCCAACGACTGCCGGTACTCTTGACGGCTCTGCTGCACCTTCTCCACCAGGTCCACCTCGGTGGCGGAGACCAGATCCACGGACCCCCCGGGCACGCCTCCCGAGTGGTTTGACGGGGCGGGTGGGTTGAGGGGACCCGTGTCCAGCCTGCAGCCTGCCCCAAAGGCCAAGGCAGCCATGAGTATACCCATCGAAGTGGTCTTCCACATAACCTGAGGCCTCCTTTCAACCTGACGATCGATCCCTCGATCCAGGACCCGGCATGGCCATACCGCGCACGGCCGGCCCTGCCGTTCTTGCCAACTCCGTTTCCATGTACTGTGCGGACAACGGTACACAGAGGGGGTCTTGCCGTCAAGTCCCCAGGCCTGAAAATGCGGCCCCGGCCGGCTGGGCGCCCGGGTGGCGGTCTGCTCCATCCGCGTCGGACCGTGCACCCGACGGCCCGTACAGCAGGGCCTTGGCGATCTGGTCTGCCGCGTCCAGCGGGGTGGGGCAGGCCCCGGCCATCTCGCGGCGCCTCTCGTCGTGAACGAGCAGGTCCTCCAATGCCTCCCAGAGCCGCTCGCTCCGATCGGCCCGGTCAGGCACGTCGTCGACGATCACGGCCGCGCCCGCCTCGACGAGCCTGCCCGCATTGAGGTACTGGTGTCGGTCCCTGTGATGGGGATAGGGCATGCAGATGCAGGGCACGCCCGAGG
>JAGOQT010000079.1 GCA_018007255.1 Phycisphaerae bacterium
AGAGGCGTTTTTCTGAGCAGATAGCCAAGTGCTATGGGGCCGATCTGGCCCAGTTTGGCGTATTCCTCTCCGGTCGAAGCCGTGACCACGGGCATGACTCTCAGCAGGGAGAGACCCCGGCTTCGTTCGGGACCTATGGAGACGGGGCCGCCACAGCCCTGGCCACAGAGACCTCGCTATCCCTGGACCAGATGCTCCTGGCCGTGGATGTGGACGAGGCCAGGGCCTATCTTGCCCTGCTGAACGAGAAGGCCTATTCCAAGGCGACGATTGCCAGGAAGCTGGCTACGCTGCGGAGCTTCTACAAGTACCTCGTCAAGGCGGGCCACGTGGCCGCCAACCCGATGATCCCCATCCGTACCCCCAAGCAGGACAAGAAGCTGCCCAGGTTTCTGGAGTACGAGGAGGTCCAGAGGCTGCTGGAGACGCCGGGCACAGAGACCTGGCTGGGGGCCAGGGATCGGGCCATGTTCGAGACGCTGTACAGCACGGGCATGCGGGTGAGTGAACTGGTGGCCCTGAACCTGGACGACGTGGACTTCCTCAGCGAGGTCGTGCATGTCCGGGGCAAGGGGAAGAAGGAAAGGGTCGCGCCCATCAGCTCGTCCGCCCTGCAGGTGATCCAGAAGTACATCGAGTTCCGCACCAAGAGGGCGCAGGGGAATGGCAACTTTGACGCCCGCGTGCTGTTCGTGAACAAGCATGGCAAGCGATTGAGCACGCGAAGCGTGCGCCGGAAGATGGACAAGTACCTCAAGGTGGCGGGTCTGGACCCCGGGATCAGTCCGCACACCCTCCGCCACAGCTTTGCCACCCACATGCTGAACAACGGCGCGGACCTGCGCAGCGTACAGGAGCTCCTGGGCCACCAGTCCCTGTCCACGACCCAGGTCTACACGCACCTGACCACCCG
This sequence comes from Phycisphaerae bacterium, assembly GCA_018007255.1. GTDB lineage: Bacteria > Planctomycetota > Phycisphaerae > Sedimentisphaerales > Anaerobacaceae > DTPU01. The sequence continues at coordinate 914 of JAGOQT010000079.1, forward strand.
CAGACTCAAGGACGTGTACGACGGGGCGCACCCCAGGGAGCAGATGGGCAGTCCGACAAACGACGCACCCCGGGACGACGAACCCTAGCCGGCCGAGACCACCCGCATAGAGCTTCCCAGAGGCCGCCTGGACCCTGTCAGGCGGCCTCTTCTGTGTCCGGGGCCTCCATCCTCATGGAGTCGCAGCAGAAGGGATGAAGTAGAGCGTCACGTCCACGTACTGGGATGGATTGCCCGAGGCGGATGAGACGTCTCCCGGTGTCCGGTTGGACTCCGCTACTTCCCCCTTGGTGATGACCCGCGTCTCCAGGATCTTGCCCGAGTTGTCGTCCACCCAGTACAGGGTTCCATCCGCAGGGGCCTTGTACGCGACGTCCAGGCCGCCGCCGACCTGGTACTTTCTGGCAGGAACCCCCCGATCGGTGAAAGAGCCGACGACCTTCTCGCTGCGGGGGATGAAGTAGAGGCCCATCTTGGCCTTGGCCACGTCGACCCCGATCCGTCTCTCGAACTCGTCGGGCTCGATGTCGCTCAGGTTGACTTCAAACTCCACATCCTCGTCCTCTGTGACGGAGGTCGTCTCCAGGATCTTGCCCGTGGTCTCTTCCACCCAGTAGACTGTCCCGTCGGCCGGGGCCGTGTAGTTGATCTTGAAGCCCCCGCCCACGAGGTACTGTCTGGCCGGTACTCCCCTCTGGGTAAACTGCCGGTCCCTCGCGAGGGACGCCCCGGTCTGGAGCGATGCCTCACATCCGACAAGTCCCATTGCGGCCAACAGCACTAGGGCCACTCCCATTCGGTTCGGCATAGGTCTCTCCTTTCTCCTGTTGGTCATGGATCGCCTTCTTCGCGGGCCTGAACAGGAATAGTGCCATCCTAACTCTCTCCAGGAGACCGGTCAATCTTCGCTTGGAGGATCGGTCTGCACGGGGGCTCCAATGGACGGCCCAATGTACTCCGGCACCAGGTCCTTGATCTTCTGGGTGATCCGGTCCGGATCCCCGGTCTCCGCCAGACCGATCAGGTCGTCGATGCCCCGGCGGAGTGTGTCTCGATCCATGGGGACGTTCTTCCAGATCCGGATCTTGGGGTGCGGGGTCCGCAGCATGTCTTCGCCCTCGATTCGAAGCTCCTCAAAGAGCTTCTCCCCAGGCCGGACCCCGGTGAACACGATCTCGATGTCCTCCCCGGGTCGAAAGCCGCTCAAGGTGATCAGCTCCTTGGCCAGGTCCACGATCCGGACCGGGTCGCCCATGTCCAGCACGAAGATCTCGCCGCCCCTACCCAGGGCCGCGGCCTGGAGGGTCAGTTGGGCGGCCTCGGGGATGGTCATGAAGTATCGCCGCATCCGCCGGTCCGTGACGGTCACGGGTCCGCCTTCCGCGATCTGTCTCTTGAAGAGGGGGACCACCGACCCCTCGGACCCGAGCACGTTCCCGAATCGTACGGTCACCATGTCCGTCTTGCTGGTCCTGCCCAGGTCCTGGATGTACATCTCCGCCAACCGCTTGGATGCGCCCATCACGCTTGTCGGGTGGACGGCCTTGTCCGTGCTGAGCATCACGAAGTGGGTGGCCCCTTCCGCATCGGCCAGATCGGCCACGATCCGGGTGCCCAGGACGTTGTTCTTGATCGCCTCGCCGGGATTGGCCTCCATCAGGGGCACGTGCTTGTGGGCTGCGGCGTGGATCACCACCTCGGGCTTGTACTGCCGGAAGATCCGCTCGAGCCCGTTCTTGTCCGTGATGTCCGCGATCAGGGGAACCCGCTCAAGCCCCGGGAAGTCCGTGTTAAGCTCCATCTCGATGTGGAAGAGCGGGTTCTCGGCCCGCTCGACCAAGAGCAGTTGGCGCGGTCCGAACAGGCTGATCTGGCGGCACATCTCCGAGCCGATGGATCCGCCCGCCCCGGTGACCAAGACGACCTTGTCCTGCGCAAAGGTCCGGATGGCGTTCAGGTCCAGTTGCACGGCCTCACGACCCAGGAGGTCGTTGATGTCCACGTCCCGGATCTGGGAGACCTGGTACCGGCCCGAGGCGATGTCCGTGAGCGAGGGTACGGTTCGGAACCGGACCTTGGCCCCCTCACAGACCTGGATCACCCGGCGCCGCTGCCTGTGCGTGGCCGACGGCATCGCGATGGCGATCTCCTCGATCTGGTGCTGGCGGCAGAGCGTGGGCAATCGCTCCACGCCCCCCAGCACCGGGACGCCGCGGATCCGCGTGCCCTGCTTGGTCGGGTCGTCGTCGATGAACCCGACCACGTCGTACTCCAGCACGGACGTGCGCTGGAGGTCCCGCAGCAGGGCCTCGCCGGCATCCCCGGCCCCCACGATCAGAAACCGCTTGAGCCTGCCTGCCTGGGTGGCGGAGTACTCCTCGTGGTACAGCCGGATCGCTGTGCGCAGGGCGGCCAGGATGAGGATGGTCCCGAACAGGTCGGCCACGAACACGCCCTGGCTGATCTGGACGATGGGTGCAGGAAGGGCGGGTCGGACTGTTGCGAGGTTCAGGGCCGCAGTCCACAGACCGATCAGGACCAGGGCGCTGGTCAGAGAGGCCCTGAAGATGTCCTTCAGGTCGGAGATGCCCACATATCGCCACCAGCCTCGGTACTGGCCGAACATCCCGAACACGACGAGCTTGACGGCCAGGAACAGGAGCAGAAGGGGGGGGTACTGCTCCAACAGCCACTCCCGCGCGAACACCATCCGGTTCGCGACCAGGAAGGACATCAGGAGGGACAGGGCGAAGGCTGCAATGTGGGCCAGGAGGATCAGGGGCCGTCTGAGGGTCCGCATCCACGCGCTGGCCGGGCGACCGGACGTGCTCGCCTCGACGCTTCGAGGTGTAGTTGGGGTTGGCGTATCCGACTCTGGCATATCCTTGCGAGGTCCGCGTGGTCCGTTCGATTCGACTATACTGGGCCCGTTTTCGACTGTCAATTGCGGATCCGCGCAGGAGAGGAAGGCCGCGAGAACGTCCGGCCGTGTACGGGTGACCCGGGCGCAGTCCGGTGACGAGAGAAGGGGGCCCGGACGGAACTGCGATGGCGGGCAAGTGGGACGGACGGCACCCTTGCAGCCGGGTGCAGCACGGGGTTATCATAGGCCGTGTGTTGCTGTGAAACGCTGTCGATGAGGTGCGAGGCTTATGGGCAAGGTGCAACGGATGGGCATTCGCGTGGGTTTGTTGATTCTGGGGCTGGCCGTGCAGGGGTGGGCCCAGTCGCCCGTGACGCTCTTTGTGGTCGGCGACTCCACCGCCAGCAACGGGCCGGATCTCGGCTGGGGCAGCCACCTCGGCAAGTACTTCGACCCGAGCAAGGTCACCGTGGTCAACCGGGCCATGGCGGGGCGGAGCAGTCGGACGTTTCAGACCGAAGGACGGTGGGATCGGGTGGTGGCCGAGCTGAAGAGCGGGGACTTCATGCTGATCCAGTTCGGGCACAACGACGGCAGCCCTGTGGATCGGCCGCCTGCGAGGGGATCGCTGCCGGGGCTGGGCGAGGAGACCCAGGAGGTTACTGCCCCCTCGGGAGGCGCGGAGACCGTGCACACGTTCGGCTGGTACCTGCGCAAGTACATCGCGGACACAAGGGCCAAGGGCGCCACGCCGATTGTCCTTTCTCTGACGGTTAGGAACCTGTGGACGGACGGGCGGGTCGAGCGGGGCTCGGGCCAGTTTGTCGCCTGGTCCGCTGAGGTCGCGCGGTCCCGGGGCGTGGGCTTCGTGGACCTGACGAACCTCATCGCCGACCAGTATGAGCTGATGGGACCTGTGCGGGTCGCCACGTTCTTCCCCCGCGACCACACCCACACGTCGGCCGAGGCCGCGAACCTGAACGCGGCCCTGGTGGTCTCCGGACTCAAGGGGCTCCAAGATTGTCCCCTGCCGGGCATGCTCTCGCCGGAAGGGCAGGCCGTGACGCCTGCGGGCGAGGCCGTCATCGTCAAGCAGGCCCAGGATTTGATGACCAAGCCGTGGATGCCGGAGGCCCTGCCGCAGTCCGATCCCAACCTGCCGACCCTGTTTCTGATCGGCGATTCCACGGTCCGCACAGGGAGCCGGGGCGACGGGGCGCTGGGCCAGTGGGGCTGGGGGGCCCCGATCGGCGAGCTCTTTGATCGAAGAAAGATCAATGTGGAGAACCGGGCCCTGGGCGGGATGAGCAGCCGGACGTTCCAGACCCAGGGCCTCTGGGACCAGGTCTTGGCCAGGATGAAGAAGGGTGACTTCCTCATGGTCCAGTTCGGCCACAATGATGCCGGCCCGCTCAACGATACACAGCGGGCCCGTGGCACGATTCCGGGCGTGGGCGAGGAGACGCAGGAGTTCGACAACCTCCTCACAGGCAGGCACGAGGTCGTGCACACCTACGGATGGTACATCCGCAAGTACATCACCGACGCCCGGTCCAAAGGAGTGAGCACGATAATCTGTTCCCCGATCCCGCGGAACCGCTGGCAGCAGGACAAGGTCGTGAGGGCCTCTCAGGACTATGCCCAGTGGGCCAGGGAAGCCGCGAGAGCGGAGGGGGCCTCGTGTATCGACCTCAACGAGATCATCGCCCGCCGGTACGAGGCCCTGGGGCAGGCCAAGGTCACGGCCCTGTGCTTCCCGCCCAGAGAGGGCACGCACACCGGGCCGGTGGGTGCCCAGATCAATGCCGAGTGTGTTGTGGAGGGCCTGCGGTCCCTGGACTCGTGCGCTCTGGTCGGCTTTCTCAAGGGCGTGCGACCGTGATGCGATCCCATGCGAACCGCGGCCGGGCGGCTGAGCGGCCGCGACAAGGAGTCCGAGAATGGCCGAACCGATGTTGATTGCCAAGAGACCAGAGGGCCAGGAGTTCTGCCTGCTTTCGCGCATGGCCAATCGGCACGGACTCATTGCAGGGGCCACGGGCACAGGCAAGACGGTGACCCTGCAGAGGATGGCCGAGGGCCTGAGCCAGAACGGGGTCCCAGTGTTCCTAGCCGATGTGAAGGGAGACCTATCCGGGATCAGCCAGAAGGGAGGCGAGAATCCCCGGATCCTGGAACGCGTCCAGCTCCTCGGCCTGTCCGAGCACCGGTTTCGCGCGTTCCCCGTGGCCTTGTGGGACGTGTTCGGAAAGGGGGGGCATCCGATCCGGGCCACGGTATCCGATATGGGCCCCCTTCTCATGGGCCGCATCCTCCAGCTCAACGAGGTGCAGACCGGGGTCCTGACACTGATCTTCAAGTTTGCGGATGACGAGGGGCTTCCCCTCCTGGACCTCAAGGATCTGAGGACCTTGGTCCAGTATGTGGGGGACAACGCCGCCCTGTTCACCACGGAATATGGGGGGGTGTCCAGGGCATCCGTGGGCATCATCCAGAGGGGTCTGCTGGAGCTGGAGATGCAGGGGGGGGATGCCTTCTTCGGCGAACCCATGCTGGATGTCTTCGATCTGATCCGGACGGATTCCGACGGGAGGGGCGTAATCCACATCCTGGCCTGCGATCAACTGATCACGCGGCCCAAGGTCTATGCCACGTTCCTGCTCTGGCTGCTGGCCGAGCTCTTCGAGAACCTGCCCGAGGCAGGAGACACGGACAAGCCCAAGATTGCGTTCTTCTTCGACGAGGCGCACCTGCTCTTCGACGACGCACCGGAGGCCCTGCTGGACAAGATCGAGCAGGTCGTGCGGCTGATCCGGTCCAAGGGAGTGGGGGTGTACTTCGTGACCCAGAATCCGAGGGACGTTCCGGACAAGGTGCTGGCCCAACTCGGCAACCGGGTGCAGCATGCCCTGCGGGCCTTCACCCCCCTGGAGCAGAAGGCGGTCAGGCTCATGGCCCAGACCTTCCGGCCCAATCCCGAGATCGACATCGAGGAGGTCATCACCCAACTCGGTACAGGAGAGGCCCTGGTCTCATTCCTGCAGGCGGACGGAACCCCCGGCATGGTGGAGCGGGCCTTCGTGTGTCCGCCCGAGAGCCGCATCGGCGGGTGCACGGCCGAGGAACGGAACAGGGTCATCCAGGACTCCATCCACTTCGGCAAGTATGAACGGGTTGTGGACCGGGAATCCGCACATGAGATGATCCGGAGGCGGATCGAACAGAAGGCCGCTCAGGCCGAGCGGCCTGCACCGCCAGAGAGGCCCTACCGCGCGCCGCAGCCGCGTGCCCCCAAGCAGGCCCCTCGCCGCGCCGCAGGGCGACGCGGCGACAGTCTAGGAGAGGCCTTCGCCAAGAGCGCGGCACGCTCGATCGGGAGCTCGCTGGGCCGCCAGATCCTCCGCGGCGTCTTGGGCTCGATCCTCGGAAAGAGGTGACCTGAGGACGGGCGTCCCTACGGCAAGGTCGGGTCCCCTCACTGCTGGATGGCGAAGGGGACAGGCGTCATGTCCGAGATTGCCGGATTGGACCGGCTGGCAATCCGAAGCAGGCACTTGGTCGAATCGACCAAGGGGACCAGCCACGCATACTCGCCTGTGTTGCCCACGTTCGGTGGGAAGACCTCGACCCACTTGGCCCCGTTATCCACGGAGAAATCCACTCGCACGCTCTGGGTATCCTGGCCTTGCCAGGTCACGGTTGCGACAGTCCCCGCGGTCAGCTTCTCCTCTCCGACCGGGTAGAGCAGGGAAAGGCTGCCCGATTCGGCAACCACGGACCGCAGCCCGGCCAGGTCCTGCATACCCCAGCGATTGGGTGATCCGAACGTGCTCAGGTTGTCCCCGTCGTCGTAGTCGGCCGACGTGGGGGTGATGGTGGCGTCGGGGTTGGCCTCGAGCTTGAAGACCTCCGTGTTCCCGATCCCCGATTCAGGGCTGATCCCCTCACCTGCGGGCCCGAACACAACGGCCCCCGCGTTGTTCTTGATGGTCAGTTGCCACTCCTTGCTGTCCACGGGGAAGTTGGCGGCCTTGATGTAGAGCCCGTTGGCGGTGTTGCTTGCCTGCACGTTGATCCACCAGTCCCCTGCGCACGGATCATAGCTGATGTCGCTGGGTACGTTCTCCGAGACCGTGATGATCGTCCCACTCCTCAGATCGGACCAGATGTCATGTCCTGTCAGCAAGAGCGACTCTGCCTGGGCCCCCTCGGTGGAGATCTCAAGACTCCAACGCCGCATGTCCAGGTGGTCTTTGATCACGACCAACTCGAACCAGTCGCCACCATTGCCAAGGACCCGGCCAAAGTACGAATCGGATGCCTGCAGGCCGTCCAGATCGGCAGCAGCTTCTCCGCCGTTGAGGTACTCATCCCCGTCCACCGCATTGTACTCGTTGAGGATGACATCCGCTGCCAAGACCCAGCCGGACCAGACCATGAGCATGCAGCACGAGAGAATCCATCTTCTGTATCCCATACCAACCTTCCTTTCGCAAACTTACTGCCAACAGAATATCCTAGACTTTCTATTTTATCAGAAAGGGATCACAGTTCAACTGCCAAGGCGGAAAATACCGGTCTGCATATGCCACCCTTGCCTTGGCCGTCACTGGGCGCAGGCCAATCTGTGGTGCTCCAAGTCTGGTACTGTTGTCACGACTGCGGGGTGCGGCCTTTCTACTACAACTACGTCGCGGCCTCCACCCTGTTCTAGGCCTAGTTGTCCCATCCGGCCGGATAGACCTGTATGTTGTCGAGGCAGAGTTCCGACACCTCCTCTGCCTTGGTCTTGCGGTTGTTGTACGCGCCCAGCGTCAGGTCATGGGTGCCTGCAGAGAGCATGCCCAAGGAGAGCTCTACGGACCTCCAGCCTGTGTCCCCGCCCCCGCTGACACGATCCACGGCCTCACGCGAGGCCCCGCCCACCAGGAGCCCATCCAGCGAGACCAGGACCTCGGTGAACTCGCTGTTGCCGTATGCCTCGTGCGTCCAGAGACGGTACGAGAGACGCACCACCCACTCAAGAGAGGTCTGGGGCACTTCAAATGACCTTCGCCATCCCCCGGACATGCCGTCAATGTCCTCCTTGTCGATGCCGCCGAGTTGGACGGTCAACGCCCCATTCGGGTCCCCGCTCAGCGGGTCCCAGTGGCCCTGTGCGTAGGCGGGTTGGGTCGTGTAGCGAAACGCGTCGTCCAGATACTCGAAATCCTCGGCCCCGAGGGCGAATCCCGCATGGACGATGTGGGGATCGTACCCGACCGTGACCCGGAGGACCTTCTCCAGGCCGCTGCCCACCCGGTCCTCGCATCGGATCCGCAGGCTGTACTCCCCGCCGATCCCCCGGTTCAGGATCTCGGCTGCAACCAGGCGGTCTTCCTGGACCAGGAAGGAGCCGTTGTCCCGATCCCCCTGGCCGGAGACCAGGCCATACCGATGCAGGTCGCGGACATCCGGGTCCTCCGTGTACAGTTGGGCGACCACGAGCCCGGCAGGGGTGTCTCGGGCCACAGTCACGATGGAGGGGAGGATGTCCGTGGGCCCCTGGTTCGTGGTGTGAAGCCACCAGTGGGCCAGGGTCTCCAACCCGGCCCAGTGCTGTGCCGCGCCTGCCCCCTTGTCCGAGGGTGCCCGAGCCGCCAGGTCGGCATAGTCCAGGAAGTTGACCAGCCCATCGTTGTTGATGTCCGGCGGTACAACCAGGTCGGGGACGGATCGCCTGTAGGAGTAGAGGGGACACCAGGGTCCTTCGCTGGTGGTCAGATACCCCTGAGAATCGGCTGCAAAGGCAATGGCCTCCCCCTGTTCCTCCAAGCCGAGGGGCACCTCTTCGGGGGTCTCTCCGAAGACCTCCCAGAGGGCCGCCTCCGTGTGCGTGATCTTCCAGAGATGGGCCTTGTGGTGGCCCCGGAGCAGGACCTGTCGCCCGTCCGGTGCGATGTCCCCTGCGGTCGGGCCCGTGGAGCCTGCCTCCGAGGCCCCCCAGTCCGCCTGGAGGACTGCGACCCGCTCCAGGGTCATCTCGGGGGCCTGCGGGTACGAGGCCCGGTAGATCTCCGTGGGGTCCGAGGCCTTGGTGACGAGGTAGAGGTCGGCGGTCCAGGGGTCGACCATCAGGGTCTCTGCGTCACGGGGTCCGTCTGGGTAGTGCAGCACAAGGGCTTCGTAGGAGACGACCGTCTCTCGGACGTCGAGTCGATGCACGTCCACTGTGGGCTCCGGTACGCGGTAGACTCGGACAAAGGGTCTGGCTGCATCATTGTCCCCGATGTCGCCGATGTACACATAGTCGACGCCGGCCTGGGGCCCCGGTCCCACGGCGATGTCCTCGAAGTCCACATTCACGCCCTGCGCGAGATCGCAGGTCACCAGGAGCCGACCTGCGAGGTTCAATCCGAAGAACCTCGCCGAATCGTTCTTGTCGTTGTGCGTCCAGAGGATGCCCGGGGTGCGGCGGCTTGCGGCCAGGCCGGAGGCCTCCTGGATCTCGTCGGTCGCGATGTAGCCCACGATGTCCGCCGAGAAAGGGGATCCCATCGCCCAGAGCGGCTGCACAAGGGCCAGGGCCATGGCCCTAATCCACCAGCATCCTGTTCGACCATCCGTCATGATTCCATGCCTTGCTGTCTGCGCCCGATCAGGGCACCATGCCGATCGGGCCGGGGCCGCACGCCTGGTTCGCAGGGGTCTCACAGCTCCCACATCCCATCGGGCCGGACCTGGAGCACCCCCGTGTCGCGGTAGAACTCCAGGGTGGCCGTGGCGTAGTCGGCCAGCGCATCGATGCTCTCATTCTGGGCGTTGCACAGGGCCTCCTGTGCGTCCAGGACGCGGCGGGTGTTGGCCCTGCCGTTCCGGAGCAGAAGGAGCGTGTTCCGGACCCGCTCCTGGGCCAAGGCCAGACCCTCCTTGGAGATCCGATACCGCTCGGCCGCCTCTCTGGCCTTGCGGTACGACATACGGACCTCGGCCGCGATCGTGTCGGCGGTCAGGTCGTACTGCCGCCTCTGCTGGCCGACCGTGAGCAGGGCCGCGCGGTACTCGTTCTCCTCAAGGAGGCGGTCCAAGGGCAGGCCGGCCTGGAGCCCCACGCTGTATTCCTTGTCGGTCACGACCAGGGTCTGGGTGCCGATCTCCTGCTCGCCGGACACGTTCCTCGTGGAGGTGAGCAGGTTCAGGTCCGCGCGGAGGCGATCCTTGGCCACGGAGACCTTCCTCTGGGCGTCCACCACACGGTCGGCTGTGTTGGCCAGGTCCAGACGACGGGCCAGGGCCGTGTCGAGGGCCTCCTTCTCGGTTGCGTTCAGGGGCGCAAGGGGCGAGGCGTCGAGCGACGCCAGGGCCGACCGATCCAGGGTGAACTCCAGGCTCGGAGGCACGCCCAGCTTGAGTTTGAACAGGTCCAGGAACTCCTCATAGTCCCTTTGTGCCTCCACCGTCTCCTGCTCGGCCTGCAGCAGTTCCTGACGGATGCGGTCCACTTCGTAGGTGGGGATCCTCGCTCCCTCCACCAGAGAGAGGGCGAGTTGCAGCAGGTCCGCGATCGCCTGCTGGTTCGCCCTTGCGTTCCGGACGTAGGCCTGGAAGACGAGCGTGGCGTAGTAGTCGGAGATGACGGACACGACCAGGGCCTTGCGGAAGTGGTTGAAGGTCCGGACCTCGTAGAGCAGGTCGCGGTCGGCCTGGGTCAGGACCTCCATGACGACATCCCGTCCGCTGCCCCGCATGAGGGGCTTGACGGCGGACGCGCTCAGGACGGACGCCAGGCCGCCAACCCCGGTCCCGCTGAGCACATCGACCCAGGCGCTGGCAAGGTTGAGGCTGACCAGCGTGCCGTCCGCCAGGAGCCGATTGAAGCCCGTGGACGCCTCTGCGCTGATGGCCTCGTCGTCGCCGGCTTCTCTGTAGCTTGCGCTGCCGAGCCCGAAGAACTGGCGTTCAAACTGATGTCGGGTCAGGCGTAGATTCAGTGCGCTGGTGTACAGGAGTTCACGTTGGGCCTGGTAGTCGCGGTTGCGACCTGTGGCCAGGGCCACGGCCTGGGCCAGGGTCAGTGTGCCGAGCTGGCAGGGCAGGGCCTGGTCTGCCCGGACGTCTTCCGAGGAGGGCTCCACGTCGCTGACCCGGTAGTTGGCCTTGGGTCCGAACTCCTCCTTCCAGTGCCGGTCGATGCTTCGATACACGTCCCGGTCCACCTTGGCCTTCACATCTTCCGGGCTTGCGCAGCCGTGCACTCCCAGCGCACAGGCCGCGACCAGAACGGTCTGGAACAGTCCTCGCAGGATGGAATGCCAATGCCTCATGCCCCCCCCGGACCCGCCGGCTAGATCCCTCGAATGCCCACCCTCTCGCCGACCACCAGGCCGATGGGTATGGGGGCCCTGACGAGGAACGGCCTTCCCCATTGCGGAAGGGTCGGACTCGGCCACAGCTGTTGGGGCATCATCTCCACGACCGGGCCGAGCGACACGACCTGCGCTCGATAGATCACGGGGGCTACCCCGACCTTGACGATCTCGACGTCCATGCCTTCCCGCACCAGGGAGGCCTCGGCCTCGCGGACGTAGCCGAGGACCTCGGTGGGCTCGGCCTGGGCGATCCTCAGGATGGGCATGTTCACATCGGCCACATCGCCGGGGCCCAAGTCGATCCGGCTGACAATGCCATCCATTGGGGATCGAATCTCAAAGGCCCGTTGTCCCTGGAGGGCCTGGAGCTGGGCGGTGACCTCGTCCATCAGGGCCTCGTTGACCGCGATCTCCTTGCGGATGACCTCCACGGCGTTGTCCGGCGAAGGGTGCTCCAGGGTCATGGCCGAGAAGGAGTCCAGACGCGTCTGAGCGGCGGCCAGGTTTGCCTGGGCCTGCTCCAGGAGGGCTTCATTCTCACGCACGGTCGTGCTGACCGTGTCGTGCTGGAGCTGAAGCTTCTCGACCTCGAAGGCGACAATGGCATTGGCGTCCAGCAGCTTCTGGGCGATGGCGACATCGGCCTCCAGGGTCTTTGCGGTCATCCGGTCGGTCTCGATCTGGGCCCGCAACTCTAGGACCTTCAACCGGGCGTTGTCCACGTCCGCGGCGAATCGCCTCTGGTCATCCGCATGCCGGGTTTCATTGCGGCTGGACTCGGCCACGATTCCCTCATGGGTGGGGATGAGCTGGGCGGCCAGGTGCTGGATCTGCGCCGAGATGGTCTTCAACTGGGACTGGAGC
>JAGOQT010000080.1 GCA_018007255.1 Phycisphaerae bacterium
CCTCCGGGTCCAGGGCATACCATGCGTCCAGATCCCTAAACAGGTCCTCCAGGTCGTCCGCAAGCCTGGAGACCGCGAGCCATTCGTTCAGGCACAGCCATCGGTACACCCGCCTGGCCTTGTCGGCTTGGCCTGACGCCTGGTAGGCCCGGGCGATCCATCGCCAGGTGTCCCACTGCGAGGCCCCGGTCTCGCGGACCAGGGCGTCGATTCGCGCAGGTGAGGCCGGGCCCGGGCCCAAGGTGATCAGATTGCGACGCAGTGCCCGGACCTTGGGGATCTGGGCGACTCCGTCCCGCTCCTGTTGCTCCAGATCGGCCAGGACCCGGTCGATCCGGCCGCTCTCGGCGTAGATCGTGGCCAGACCCTGGGCCATGTTCTCCATGTCCCGGTCCCCAGGCACAAGGGCCCGCCAGTACCGGGTCAGGTCGTCGGCCAGACCCGGCTCCTGGCCCAACAAGGAGCTCACGCAGGCCGAAGACGACTGGGGTGACTCCAGGCCCAGGATCCCCCCCGGGGAGTCCGGTCTGGGCCATCGCAGGTAGCTGGAGAACTGGGTCACGCGACAGTCCACATAGAACTTGCGAAGGGCCTGTTGGAGGTGGGGGACGTCGTGCGCTGCGTGGTACAGGAAGAGATAGCTGCGGTTGCGTATGATTGCCACGGTGTCCTGTGCCGTGGCATGGAGGGCCTCCTGGAGCTGCCCGCACTGCATGTACAGCCCGCTGAGTGTGCTCCACTGGGCCGACGTGCCCTGGCCCGTGGCGTTCAGGTGCGCGGCCATGAGATCGGCCAGGTCGCGGTAGTGCCCTGTATCGGAGTAGAGGTCCTTGATCCGGCGGCTGATCTCGCGGTTGTCGGGCTGCAGTGCGTAGGCCTCCCGCATGGACGATCGGGCCGGGCTCGGCCGTCCCTGGCGCTGATGGATCAGGGCCTCGAGCAGATGCCTCTGCGCGGTCGGCCCCATGACCTCCTGGAGTGTGCGGACGTCCTCCAGCATGCTGTTCAAGGTCTCCGCGGGCAGGACCTCGATGAGTCTCTGCAGGATGCCGCTGCTGCCGTACGCGATCTCCTCCTCTTCGAGCCATGGATCCACCGCTGCGCTGACCAGGGCGGCAGCCCCCTCGGTCTGGCCTGCAGCCATGCGGGCCAGGGCGGCCGTGGCATTGACCGCGGGGTTGTCGGGCAGGTCCTTCAAGAGGTCTTCGGCCAGGGTCAGCCACAGCAGGGGTGTGGGGCTGTCCTGGTATACGGTGACGGTCTGGCTGTTCCACTGGGCCGCAGGCTGGGCCTTGAACAGCCGGACAAAGGCCTGTGCCTCCGCGTCTGTCCAGGCCCAGTGCATGTCCCCGAGCAGGTCCCAGAGGAACCCCTTGCGTTGTGGCTCGGGTTGGGCCTTTACGGCCTCGGCGAGCAGGACCGCGCGCCGATTGGGGTCCACGTAACGCAGGCCCTCCCATAGGGGCGTGGCGCCGATCCGATCCTCCGGGTAGTTGTCCTGCAGGCCGGTGTAGATCCTGGCCACCTGGAGGGCGTGAGCCAGGTCGGACTGGAGGCCCCCGGCGGCCTCCAGTTCGCGGACCAGCCAGCGTCGATCCGCGGGCGAGAGGACCAGCCAGGCGGTCCTGGCCAGTGTGTTGGATCCCGCCCGCCGCTCGCTGGCCGGGCCGGATGCGATCTCCTGCAGGGACCGGCTGACCAGCCGGCGGATCGAGTCCTGGTCTTGCAGGAGATACGTGCCGACCAGAGAGGTCTGGCAGAGCAGGTCCGTGTCGGACTGGAGCCGGGCCGCAACAAGACGCTGCATCCGACGCTGTGCCTCGCTGTCCTGTCCCAGGACCCAAGCCTGGACCAGGGCATCGACCAGGGGTGCGGCCTGGGCGGGACCCTCGGGCGATTGGGTGTCGGTCCAGGCCTGGAGGGCCTGCGGCCACTGACCGCGATCCAGGTCCTGCGCCCATTGGAGGGCCGCTGCATAGGCCCCCCAGGTGCAGCGGTTTCGGACCAGATCCGCCCGGAGGTCGTGGCCCGGGCAGGCCTGCAGGATCTGGCGTGCATTTCGGTCGGCCTGCTCGAGCAGGCCGCAGGCCACGGACAGGGAGTCGCAGTCCCTCCAACGCTGGAGCAGGAGCGCGGACAGGGAGGCCTTGTCCTTCGCCTCGGCCAGGATCCCCTCGGACCACTGGCGGATCAGGTCGGGCAGGGGTGTCTCGGGGTTGTCCGTGACGAGCAGTCCCTGCATGGCCATGAGGCTGTACCGCTCTCCGGCATTGACCTGCTGCTGCCTGCGGCGGGCCGCAGGGTCGCCCTTGTCCGCGGGGGCCGACTCCAGGGACATGGCCCCGAGAGAGAGCTCGTACAGCCGCCGATACTGTCTGAAGGCCAGGGGCAGGTTCCCCGTCACCTCTTCGTAGGAGGCCGACCTCGTCAACAAGGCCAGGTCATCCGGCATCCCGCACAGGCACTCGCGGATCATGGCTGCGGCCTTGTCGAACCGGCCGTAGCGATCGTAGTAGTCCGCGACCTCCGCGCCCAAGGACGGGTTCTCGTTGAGCAGGCCGTTGTGGTGGAACAGGACCTGCGCCATGGCCTCCTGGCCGCGCTCCAGGAACTGCTTGCCGAGATCCATGTAGAACTGGGGTGGCAGTTGGTAGTCCATGGTGACCAGGAGGATGCCCAGGTCCAACTGGCCTTCCAGGTCCCGGGCCCGCACGCAGTGTTCCTGGGCCTCGCGGAGGAAGGCGGCCCGCCGCTGGGGGGCATGGGGTGCCGCCAGGAGCAGCAGGTCCTGAGGGGTCGGCTGCACAACGGCCAGCTCCTCCAGCACGTCCACGGCCAGTCGGTAGAAGTAGACCTTGCGGGGGTCGCGGGCCAGGCCCAGGAGGATCCGCGTCAGGGCCGTCTTGAGGGGCTCCTGTCCGGCCTCCAGGTTCAGCAGCCCGTCGACCGCCACGGTGAAGACATCGTCGCTCGGGGTCTCGTCCAGGAGCCGGATCAGCCGATCGATCGCCTCCGGGCCCTGGCCTGCTTCCTGGGCGGTGTTGGCCCACAACAGCCACAGCTCGGCGTTGTTGGGCTCGCCTTGCAGCATGCCCTCGTAGGTCCGAGCCGCCTCCGCGGTGCGCCCGATCATGGCCAGCACACCGGCGGCATACTCGGCATCGATCAGGTCTGCATCCTGGGCCTGGGCTATGGCCTGGGCCGCGGCCAGGGCGTCCCGCTCGCTGCCCCGCTCCACGGCGATGACAGCCATCTGCTGCAGGTAGGTGGACGTGTTGTCCGGATCGATCTGGAGCAACCGCTGGAGCACGCGGTGGCAGCGTCCGAACTCGTGACAGCGGAGGTAGATCCGCTGTTGCTGGGTCAGGGACTCGACCGTGTCCTGGCCGTAGACCTGCTTGGCCAGCTCCACTGCGGAGAGGGCGTCTCCCACGGACACATACAGATCGATCAACAGGCCCAGCGCCTTGCGGTCGGGCCCGAGGGCCTCCACGCCCTCTTCCAGGTGCACGGCCAGGGCGGCCAGTTGGCCCGTCCTCGCGCCCAGGTCCAGGAGGCGGGGCTGGATCTGGAGCAGTAGGTGCTCCTGGTCGCACTGGGTCCACAGGGTCTGCCAGGTGGCATAGGCCTGGGGCAGGTCCTGGGCCTTCTCGTGCAGCCAGGCCAGGCGCATGAGCACGTCCGGGGCCTGGGTCCGCTCGTACAGGCCCTGATACAGGGACATGGCCTCGGCATAACGGCCCAGTTGCTCGTACACCTGCGCGACCTCGAACCGCTGCTTGTCGTTGAGGCCCAGCGAATCCGCCATCTCGCGGAGCCGCGCGGCGGCCTCCTCGGGCTGTCCCCTCCGGATTGTCGTCTGCACGCGAAACAGCCCCGCCTGGTATGCGTAGTCGGGATGGCGGGCCATGACATCCCCGGCCACCCGGAGGGCGAGGTCGTGGAAGGCCATCTGCTCGGCCTGCTGGGCCAGGAACAGCAGGTCTGCAGGTCGGGTGCTGGCACGGACCAGGCGCTCCAACTCGGCTCGGCCCCGGTCTCGGTCCCCGTTGAGCAGGTGCAGCCTCACCAGCCCCACGCTCACGCCGGGATCGGAGGTCTGGGCCATGGCCCGTTCCAGAAGAGGCCGGGCCTCCTCCGTTTGCCCGTGGATCAGGGCGAGATTGAGGATCTCGCGGGTGACCTCGAGCTTGAAGTCGTCGCTGAAGCCGTTTGCGTCGTGGACCCGGTTGTACAGGGCCATGGCCCGGTCCAGGTCTCCCTGCAGGCCGTAGGCCAGCAGCAGGCCCTTGACCTGGTAGGGTGCGATGGGCTCGTTGCCCCGGACCAGGGTCTGCTCTATCTCCGCCAGACGGCCGGCCTTCTCTGCAGTCAGGAGGACCCAGGCCAGGACGTATTTCTGATCCTCCTCCGTGTCGGCCAGGGGCAGGGCCCGTTGAAAGACCTCATACGCCGCAGCATGGCGTCCGACCCTGTAGAGGCCGTAGCCTCTCTGCAGGGTCGCGGCAAAGTCACCGGCAGGTGCGCGATCCAGGATCGATAGCGCCCGTTCCCTGTCCCCGCAGAGCAGGGCGAGGGTCGCATCGACTGTGGGTGCAGGGCTTGGACGTCCGTCCAGACGCGCTCGGACGTAGGTCCAGTTGGGGTCCTCTGCGGCCCGGCTGGGCACAGCGGGCAGGAGGACCAGAAGCCAGATCGTCCCGCGCAGGAGGCGGGCCGGCCACTCGGAAGGCAGGCGGCGCAGGACCACGTGCAGGAGCAGGCACACCAGCGTCAGGATCAGGGCCCACACACCCAAGTCCTGTGTTCGGGCAGGGGCATGGAGCGGGGGGGGCTTGCCTGCAGCGGACTCCAGTCGCTGCAGAAGGGCGGCATCGGACCGACAGGCGGACACCTCGGGCGTTCGGGTCACGGCGAAGGCCGCCTTGGCCAGGGTCCGGCCGTCTGCGGAGTCCAGGGTCACCCGGTAGAACCCCTCTGCCAGGTCACGGGCCTCGGCCGCCCAGCGCCGGCCGTCCACACGGACCAAGTCGCGGGTGTGGGCCTGCCCGTTGTCACCCAGGAGGGTCAAGGGCCCGGGACTCGCGGCTGCGGGGTCCAAGGCGTGGACCGTGAAGCGGACCCGGTCGTGGACCCCTTGACAGGCGATCGTCCAGTCCGGGCGGTCCGGACGATAGAGCTTGCGGCACTGATTGGCGACCAGGTCGGCCCACGGTTGGCCGCCCGTGTCGTCGTGCAGCAGATCCACGCCCCAGAAGGCCACCTGGCCCAGACCGTATTGCCACAGGCTCACGAGGGGCTGGCCGTTGGCCAGGATCAGGGGGACCTGGGCAGGCGCACGCGGGCTGGCCGCCAGAGAAGTCGTGGGAGGGCTCATGTCGCCGGGCACGACCCCGGACAGCACGCTGGCTGCGAACACCGAGGTGGGCGGGGCTTCGTTCTGTTGCTGCGGCGCACCGGACTTGTTCTGCACGGACTTGAAGTTCAGGTCCGGCAGTCGAAACCGGTCGCCTGCGTGGAAGAACGCGCCGCGGCCCCATTGAGACAGGTCCGCCATGAAACCTGTGTGGGCGGCGGGGCCGACCAGGATGGTGGACACGGCGATGTTGTCGCTGGAGATCCTGCGGAGCAGGGACTCGTAGTCCGCACTCTCCACGCCGGCGTCCGAGATCACCACGATGTGTTTGGTGGTGCTGCTCGTGTTGAGCAGGGCATACCGGGCCTCTTCCAGGGCCGGAAGGATGATCGTCCCTCCCCCCGCGGTCAGCCGGTTCAAGGCGCGGTTGATGTCCAGGCGGTTCGCCGCGGATTGGATGGGGGCGGCCCAACGTCGGGCTCCGTAGAACTCCACGATCCCGACCTTGTCGTGGCCGTTCAGGTGGCTGATCGCCATGCGGGCGATCTCCTTGGCCAACTGGATCCTCGCGCCCGTCATACTGCCCGAGGTGTCCAGGATGAAGACGACCGTGGTATTGGGATTGGACTGCTTGCCGTACTGCAAGGGCTTGACGGGCAGCAGATCCGCCAGGTCGCTCCCTTCCGTGAGCAGGCCGTGCCGGATCAGGCTCGGACCGGGCAGGACCCAGAACCCCATGCCCTGACGGACCTGCTCGCGGATGCGGGAGATCCGGTCTCCGGTGACCTGGTTCGGCTCCGCATCGGCCAGGATCAACAGGTCGACCTGTTCGAGCCCCGGGGTCCCTGCGGCGGATCCGTCGCCGGTCCAGGGGATCACGCGGGCCTGGTCCTGCAGCCAGCGGCCCAGGGTGGCGACGGCCTCCCCCTGGGTGGGGAGCACGGCGACCACGGGCCTGGGCAGGATCGGCACGCTGGTCCGGCTGCGGTTGTTGTCCGCGCGGGTGTCCTGGTCGGACCACAGGGTGACCTCGTACGAGGTGGCCTCGGCCTGGCGGGTGTCCAGGGGCAGCTCGAGCGTGTGCGATCCCGGGGACAGGTCCTCGGTCCAGGTCCGGCGTTCACCGGTCTCCCGATGCACAGCCTCGATCCGTACCGGTCCGTCGACCGTGGTCTCCAGGCGGATCTTGAGGGAGGCGTTCTGCCCCTCGTGCACGGAGGGCGGGGCCTCCACGGCCGTGAACACGACCTCCCGGCCCGGGTCTGCGTCCAGGGGCACGACCTCCAGGCCGATCCCCTGGCTGTCCAGGCCGACGACCGCGCTCTCGGCCTCGCCCCGGGTCTCGAGTCCGTCGGTCAGGATCGTGATGCGGCCCTGTTGCCTGACCAGGGCGCGGGCATAGAGCAGGGCCGCCTGCAGGTCCGTGTCCTCCAGGGCGTTGGGGTCGAGTCCGAGGCCGCCAGGGCCCTGCGAGCTCCGCAGGGCAGGCATCGCCCCGGGCTCCAGCGCACCGAGCCCGCCGGACACCCGCACAGGGCGTGAGGCGAAGCCCACCACGTGCCAGGCGGTCCGTGGGGGCAGGTCGAGCACGCGGGCACGAACCTGGCGGGCCGCCTCGTCGAGTTGCCGATCCGATACGCTGGAGGACAGGTCGATCAGGAACACGGCGGTCTGCCCGGTCTGAGGCCTGACCCGGTATGGGCCGGCCAGGGCCAGGACCAGGGAGGTCATGCCCACCAGGGACAGCGCGATCAGAATCCGCCTTCGCAGGGCCGACGCCCGGGGGCCTCGCCCGGCTCGATACGCCACCGCAAGCAACGGAAGGAGCACCACGAGCAGCCACAGCACAGCGGGGTGTTGCAGGACCAGCATTACACGATCCTCCCGGTGCAGGTGCAGACCAGCTCGAAGAGGGCCAGGACCAGGGCTGCCCACAGGATTGCGCGGGCCACCGGCACGGGCGCATTGACCGCGGGCAGATCCCGGGCCTCGCGGAGGTCCGTCTCAGACAGGGTCAGATCACTGTAGGCCGCCCGGGCCGGATCCGGCGAGCCTGCCCGGCTGTCCGGCGGTGCGGCGGGACCCAGGGCCGCATCCAGGACGGCCAGGCACTGGGGCTGCTTCCAGAACGTCGCGTGGTCGTCAAACAGGGACGGGGATAGGGTGACCTTCGCAGGGACTGTGTCGGATCGTACGGCCAGGGGCTGGCCGTCCGTTGTGGCCAGCAGCGTGGTGGCGGGGCCTTCGACTCGGACCGGCCGGGGGTGCGGTCCCACGAACAGATCGGCCATCCAGGCCTGGCGGACCGCGGCGTCCGGACACAGGGCTGCGGTGATCTCCACGGCACCGTACGTGTCCGTTCCGGTCGGTTCGTCCACGGTCAGGGCCACGCAGACCTCCGCGTCCTCGGGCTTGGCCGCTCGCTGGTACGCGGGGTTGGCCGCGATCGCGGCCTGGAGCGGCGATGGGGAATCGTCCGGCACGAAGACCAGGCGGCGCCTCCAGGCCGGGGGTTGCGCGCGATCGTCCAGAGTGAAGGCCTCCTGCCCGGGGCTCTCCGCGTCCCGCGCAACGCGCACAGAAAGGGCGGGGACCTCGTCTGCACCGACCTGGAAGACGCAGGCCTGCATGGCGTCCGGCCCCAGCGACAAGGTCTGTTCAGCCCTGGCCTGCCCGTCCTGCAGCAGGGTCAACGTGGCCCGGCACGGTGCACGGCCCCAGTGGCCCACCCACACCTCGAGGCGGACCGTGCCGTCGGCCAGGGGCTGGACCTGTGGGGCAAACGCGGCCAGGTTGTCCGTGGATTCCGCCACGTTCAGCACGGTCAGCCTGGATCGGAGCCCTGCGGGCAGGTCTCGCCCGGTCTGCGCGTGGTCTGTCAGCATCAGGACCCCGGTCCTCGGTCTGCACCGCACCAGGGTCTCGGCCAGGGCCAGGGCCTGGTCCATGCCCAGGTCGCCGGTCGCCTCGTAGCCAGTTGCGCCGGCGAGGTGGTGCAGGGCCTCGGTCTTGGGGTCCGTGTCCGTGGACAGGACCGTGGCCGTGTGATCCACGGCAATGAGGAAGACCCCGGCCGGACCGGCAGCCCGGTCCAGGAAGCCCTTGGCCAGGCCCTGGGCCCGGGCCAGACGGGTCGATCCCGTGTCGCAGGGCAGGGCCATGGTGGCGCGGCGGTCCAGGATCACGACCCAGGGCCTGGGTCCCCGGCTGCCCGAGAAGGCGGGCTGGAGCATGCCCAGGATCAAGAGACCGGCGAGGCTGCAGAGCAGGAGCCAGGTCAGGGGGTGACGCAGCCGTCCGCCTAAGGTGTCCTGCCTATGCCTCTTCAGGGCCGCGGACCAGAACCGCAGGGCCGGGACCAGGGCCCGCTGATATCGCCGGTGTAGGATGTGCGCGGCCGTGAGCACAGCCACTGCGCACAGGGCCAGGACCACGGCCGCAGCCGGAGAGATGCCGTGAAAGGTCACTTGCCTGCCTTCCTTCTCATAGGGTTAGGACCCCGTCCGGGGCCAGGGACTCCATCTGGCTGTGGAGGGGTGCGTCGCAGTCGACCTCCAGGAAGCGGCAGGCGTATTGCTCCGCGTCCCTGCGAAGGTCCTCGTAGTACTGGCGGTATGCCCGCTGATACTCGGCGATCACATGACGGTCCACGGTCAGGGAGGCTTGTCTCCGCACGGCCTCGGCCTCGACCAGGGTCAGACCGCCCTCCAGGGGCGGCTCGAGCTCGGCGGCGGAGACCGGATGGATCAGCGCCGTGCGCAGGCCCAGGTCGGCCAGGGGTCCCACGATGCCTGCGGGTTCATGATCGGTCAGGAAATCGGACAGCACGACCAGGTGGTCCCTCCGCGGTCTGGCGTAGCAGAACTGCCGGACCTCCTCCACGAGGGTCAGTGTGCCGCCGACCGGCAGGTCCTCGATCGCGGCGTGACATGCCTCCCACTGCACCGCGCCCGAAAAGGGGCGGCGAAGGGACGGGTGGCCCACCGGATGGAGCACGGCCTTCGCCCCGTTCTGCAGCAGGCAGAAGGCCAGGGCCGCACAGAGCCGCTTGACGGCCAGGGGTCTCTGTGCGTCCAGGCACGTCATGGACGCGGAGAGGTCCACCATGAGGTGGATTGCTACGCTCTCGTGCTGGTCGTACTTCCGGACCACGAGGCGGCCGTCCTTGTGGAAGTGGTTCCAGTCCACGTGGCGGATGTCGTCGCCGGGCTGGAAGGGCTGGTAGTCGGCGAACTCCAGGCCCATCCCCTTGTCATGGGAGCTGAACTCGGACGGGCTCTGAGACCGGGGCCGCATCCACAGCCGCAGTCGCAGGGGGGCCAGACCGTTCATTTCATCCGCGTCAAGCAACATGGACACCTCGCGTCCCACCCTAGCGCACGGGCGCGGTCTCCGGCACGGATTGGAGCACCGCCTCGATGACCTGGTCCTGGGTGATCGACTTGGCAGCGGCCCGATAGCTGAGCAGGACACGGTGGCGCAGGCTCGGCAGGGCTACGGTGCGCAGGTCCTCGCAGGACACGGAGGTCCGCCCGTCCAGAAGGGCCTTGACCTTGCCCATGACCACCAGCGCCTGCACGCCGCGGGGGCTCACGCCCAGGGCGACCGCCTCCTTGACCCGGTCCACAGTGGTGTGCTCGGGCTGGGTGGCCACCACCAGGCGCACCGCGTAGTCCAGGACCGGCCGGCTGATCTCGACCTGTCGGACCGCTCTTCGCATGGCCAGGATCTCCTCGCCGCGGATCACAGCCTTGACCTGGGGGTCCGTGATGCCCGTCGTGTTGTCGATGATCGCGGGATAGTCTTGCGGCTCGGGGTACTGGACCAGCAGCTTGACCATGAACCGGTCGATCTGGGCCTCGGGCAGGGGGTAGGTACCCTCGTGTTCCACGGGGTTCTGCGTGGCGATGAAGATGTTGGGCTGGGGCAGGGGCACGGTCCGCGTGCCCACAGTGACCTGGCCCTCCTGCATGGCCTCGAGCAGGGCCGACTGGGTCCTGGGCGTGGCCCGGTTGATCTCATCCACCAGCACGAAGTTGGACACCACGGGCCCCTGTTGGTAGACCAGCTTGTGGCCGCCATGGTCCGTCTCGATCAGGGTCATGCACCCCACGATGTCCGCGGGCATCAGGTCCGGCGTGCATTGGATCCGTTCGTAGCCCAGGTGCAGGGCCTTGGACAGGGTGCGGACGAGCATGGTCTTGCCCAGTCCGGGTACGCCCTCGAGGAGCACGTGTCCACCCGCAAACAGCGCGGACAGCAGGTCGTTGACCAGGTCCCCCTGGCCGATGAACTGGGTCTGCACCTGATCCCTCAGGGTGGTGAAGGCCGCCTTGAACGCATCGATCTCGGCCTGGCCCTGCTTCCCTTCTTCCGCTGTGTGGAGAGGTTTCTGCATGATGGACCCTCATTCTGATTCTGGCGATGACTCGGATTCACGTAGGCTCTGGTAGTATCGATCGAGCACGACGCTCCATGCCTCAGCAGGGGCATAGCGACGGACCGCACCCTCCCTCCCCGGGCCCGCGGCCTCGACCAGGGGCCTGGATTCGCTCTCTCCCGCCCCCAGCGGCATGGCCTTCGCCTGGGACTTGGACTTGCCCTGCTGCTTGATCCCCTTGACATGCACGGGCACCGGCATGCCGGACAGGACTGTGGCCGTGGCCCGGGACTTCTTCAGGTCGCTGGGGCCGCCCCTCCCCTCCGGGGGCAGATCGCTCTTCTTGCCGGACATGCCCAGCTCGCGCGACGGCGCGGCCAGCCGGTCGGAGAGCAGGGGTTGGCCGCCTGTTCCGGCCAGGGCCCGCTGCTGCAGCTTCTCCTGACGGCGATCCTCCTCGTTCTCGATCTCCGAGTCGTCGTCCGTGTCTCCGGACAACAGGGAGGCCTTGAGCCTGGATTCCGACTCCGGAGTCCCGCTGCTCCCGGCCCGCTGCCGGGTGTGGACGGCCGTGGGGTTGCGTTCCTCCTCTGCGGGTTCCGGTTGGGCAGGATGAGGGACCGGAGTGGACCTCTGGGTGCGGCTCTCGCTGGGCGTGCTCTCCTGGGGTGCGGCCGCGCTGACCGACGGGCTCTGCGCTGAGAAGGGCTGCCGCGTGGGCCCGGCCTCGTTCTGGGAGGTCCCCGCAGTGGCCAGACTGGTCTGGAGGAGGGACTGGACCGGCTCCTGGGCCCGGGCCTGGCGGGGGGCAGACGCGGTCTTGGGCTCCGGCCGAGCCTGGGCAGGGGTCTCCGGGCGCCGCGCAGGGGTCTGCGGCGGGACTGCAGAGGCCTCCTCCATGCCGGACAGGTCCGCATCCAGCGGCCCGGCCGCAACGGCCGGGCCTCCGCCCGCGCGAGGGATCAGACCGATCGCCACTGCCAGGATTGCAGTCGCCAACAGCCCCACACCGATCCTGCCCGCGCAGGGGGAGGGGGCGGCCAGGGGTACGGAGCGGCCCTGACTGCTCCGGAGGAATTCCATGCCGTGTGCCACGGCCATTCTGGCGAAGAGGGAGGTCCGGTTGCGCTGGGCCAGGTCATAGGCCGTGGCAATTAGGTTGTGGCGATTGCTGGCGGAGTCCAGGACCTGGGCCGCGTCCAGCCACGAGGCCCCCCGGAGCCACGGCCGAACGCATCGCACGGCCAGACAGACCAGGGCGCTGAGGATCGTGGCGATCACGATGAAGGCGGTCTGGCCCCTAGTGAGCATCCCCCTCGGGGGGGCCAGGAGGCCTGCCAGCAGGGTGATCGCCAGGGTGGCCGGAACCGCGCGGGATGCCAGGGCAAGGGCGTCGAGCAGGGCCAGGCCGAGCCGCTGCCGCTTGAGCCGCCGTCTGGCAGGGCTCAACATCTGGTGCATCTGGCCAATCACCTGGGACTGTGGCATCCTGCGTTCCGTCATAGGGGCC
Source organism: Phycisphaerae bacterium (assembly GCA_018007255.1). Classification (GTDB taxonomy): domain Bacteria; phylum Planctomycetota; class Phycisphaerae; order Sedimentisphaerales; family Anaerobacaceae; genus DTPU01. The sequence goes on from JAGOQT010000080.1 coordinate 12,247, forward strand.
GGGTCCCGACCGCCACCAGGTGGCCGGCCCGGTTGTAGAGTTTGACCACGACCGAGCAAGCTCGGATATCGATGTGGTCCGGGATCGTCCGGAAGGTGAGGCTACGCTCGGATTCGAACCGCCGCGCATAGTCCCGGTACTCCGTCTGGAGGACCCGTGGGTCCAGGGTGCCCACGAGGCGTCCCTGTGCATCGTGCGTGTCCCTCAGGGCAATTCGACCTCGCACGACCTGCCCGTGCAGCCAGCACTGGTTGGCCGAGTGCAGCAGCACCGTCGACTCCACCGCGTAGCAGATCGCTCGGTCCGGGTCCACCTCCTCGCCCTCGGGTCTGGACGCCACGACCGTGCAGGCACCGTCCGCGTCGGTCAGGACCTCCAGGGTCACGGGTCTGGGTGACGGGCCGCCCTCGGCCTGGTCCAGGGCGGCCACCACACCGTCCGGATTGCGCAGGGCCTCCTCGGAGAGACGTACGCGTTGTCCGTTGATCCACACGGTCGGGGTCTCGCTGATGCCCATCTGCTCAGCCGCCTCGACTGCGGCCGGGTTCGCCAGGGGATCGGGGTCGGGCACATGGATGTGGTAGCACAGGACGTGGACCCCCTCTGCGGCCAAGGCCCGCAGCGCAAGGCTGACCGGTGCGGTCTGCGGGTTGTCCACGCACAGAAACGCCTCCACGAGGGTGTCGG